>DTYY01000070.1 GCA_012961645.1 Methanosarcinales archaeon
AAATATCATCACACCGACTGCGGCTGTGAAAGCACGTGTCGGCGGGGATATGAAGGTCGTTGCAAACACCGGCGTCGGTCCTGTGGATGCGGCGCTTGGTGCGGTGCAGAATCTGCTCGGCGAGGGAACAAAGGTTCATCTACACGATTTCAAGCTCGAAGCAATATCAGGAGGCTCTGATGCTCTCGCAGAGGTGACGATTGCTGTTGAGGATGCCGATGGCAGGATCGTGAATGCTCGCGCAGCAAGAGAGGATATTGTGATGGCGTCGGTCGAGGCGCTCGTAAATGCGATCAACCGGCTGATCATGGTGCGTGGTGGGGCGTAACGGTCGCCCCCTCCCGCTTCCGAGAGGGGTGAGGCTACTGAAAGGGGTTGACCAGAGCTTTGCATACTGGAAGTGTGCCCCCGGGGATCTTTCTTCACATAAACACGAAACCACGCGGCATCTCACCAACGATTCCCTGAAACGCAGGCGGCCAGTTCGCAGGATCGATCCCTTTCTGCGCAAGAAATGCGCTTGCCCATCGCTCAAGCCCGACGCCTGAGCACCCGCTCCACAGTTCAGATCCGCTCTGTGATTTTACGCTAAATCCGATCGGATATTTGTCCCCATTCACGCTTACGTTCTGAAATTCGAGCCATCCATCCCGATACGGCATAAAAGTTTCATAATCGATCGTACCAACACTCTCACTTCCCGTCGTCCCGGTCAAACCCTCCTGCGCCATGAACCAGGGCGTGACCCATGCCTTCCGCCATGTCAGTTCGAGTATCTCCTCAAATATGTATTTATACCGCTCCTGAATGCGCACCGACTCTTCTACCACCTGTTCTGGCGTACCGATCCAGACGATCTCGATGCGGTGAAACTCATCCACCCGCTCGATGCCGTGGATGCCTCCGCTCTCGTATCGGTGCGACGTCCCTGACCGGTCAAATACACGAGCCGGAAACGTGTCATCAGAGATGGTCGTCCCCTGCAAAAAATGCCAGAATGGCGGGCACTGGGCGTAGCAAAGCCCTCCGATCGGTTTGTCGATCTTCTGTTCGATCAGATCGAGCGGAATCTCGTGTGTGACCTTGTAATAGTCAGATACCTCCTCCCAAAAGTCAGGATCCCTTGTCTTAGGAGGACAGACATAATAAATTTCTGGATAAACGCCTTTTGCATGCCCTGACCGCTCCCAGACGTCCCATGCTACGAGTTTCGGGAAAATCATCTCCCTGTACCCGAGAAACTCAAGAACCTCCTTTACCACGATGCTTTCAAAGGCTCTGAACATTCTGGTGATCTCAGGACCGTAAATCCACTGCCCGCGGGCTGCTCCGTGTTTGATCCAGCCATTTTTGAGCAGCTCTGCTGTCGGGTCTTCGGTGCAGAAGATTGGCTTTCTCTCGCTCTCCCAGAGCAGGTTCCAGTGTTCCTCTTTGCCGCCGTACTCCTGCGCAGCGATCTTGTCCTCGATGAGTGTGATGATCCGGTCAGGTATCCGCTTCTGAATCTGCGATTCGCCAATCTCCATCTTCAGGGTGATCTCCTGACCATCGAAGTCAATATTCGAAACGTAAGGAATCTTCTTTGATTTAACCGGGTTTGTTGATGGGAATTTCACAACAAAAGACTCGATCTCGATGCCTCTGATGCCTATGCGGTATTTCTTCCCGAGAAGAGCTGCAAGGGGTTTTCTAAACCGGAGAATTGCATCGTGGGCACGCACGTATCGATCCGATTCGATCTCGATGTTTATCTTCTGATCCTCGATGCTCCATTCTAGTATCCTTGCGCCTTTCCCGGATGGTGCGCCTTTTGCCAGAAACGTCTCATTTGCTTCGTTTACCAAGCCCTCTATGTCTGCATCCGCCTGATTTGCAGGCGCGCTGGTGTTGAAGTAGCCTAACAGATGGAAGTGCATGGTAATATGCATACATGCTCAATCTCCATAAGTATTGTGCAGGCACCTCAGCAGCCAACATTTCAAGTAACCCCACCATTAAATAGTTTAATAGTTATAAACAAATGTAAGCATACATCAATTAAAATATATCTATCAAAGCCATACAAAGAGTACTTTCTTATCCACACAGTCGAAATAAAATATCCGGATGCCAGCACAACCGCAGGTCACGCAGACCGTTGAGGACGCACACATCATCTACACACAGCGCACCGACCGGAGCGTAAGAACGATCGATTACGACTACAGGCGGTGCTGCGGCTGCGGCGTCTGCGTCGATCTCTGCCCGACAGACGCGCTCGAACTCGGCGACATGCAGGCTATCGGGACCGGGCTGGATGCGCCTCCCGTGCTCCTTGACCCTGGTAAATGCTCGTTCTGCGGGATGTGTGCCGCATTCTGTCCTACAAAAGCAGTTAAGATGGATATCGATGGAAAAGATGCCGTAAAACGGGAATGCTATCCGCATATCGATCCGAAAGCACAGGCAAACAAAAACTGCCTCCCATGCAGCCTCTGTGAGCCTGTATGCAGTTCGGATGCGATCAGAGTCGAATACACGTTCCCGAAGAAAGAAGAGATCATACCGTTTAGAGAGGGAATAACCGGTGAGATCGCCATCGATCCCGAAAAATGCAACTTCTGCGGAATCTGCGCCTATTTCTGCGATGCATTCATACTGATTCCGAAAGAGAAAGGTGAAATAACCCCGATAAACCCTGTGCCGTTTGAAAACATCCTCATCGATGAAGAGAGTTGCGATTACTGCGTGCTCTGCGAGGATATCTGTCCTGAGGACGCGATCAAAGTCAAGGGCGAGAGGAGTGCGGATCTGACCGCGCCACTGATATCAGGCACACTCACAGTCAGCGACGACTGTGTTGCATGTGGCTGGTGCAGAAGCGTCTGTCCGTACAACGGAATCGATCTTTTCAAGCCGTTTGAGGGGGAAATCCGGCTGATCGAGAACCATCTCGTGAAGTGCGACCCGCTTGGCTGCCATGCGTGTTTCAATGTCTGCCCGGCGAATGCATGGCATGTTCCGCCAGATAAGAAGATCGGGATTGCGTCTGACCTCTGCACATTCTGCGGCGCATGCAAAAACGCATGCTGGCTCGATGCGATCACCGTCGATCGAACCGCTGTGACGCATACACCGGTATGCGATACCGCCTGGAGCGCGGAATGGGAGCGAAGCATCGATTGCATCGTTTCAGGGGAGCGAATGCGTCCTGATCGCTCGCATGTGGTCGCTGCGGCTATTCCGGAGCGTGAGACAGCTCCGGCACCTGTGATACCTGTCATCGATCCTGTTCTGCTTGAGAGGGTACGGGAGAGGATCGATCAGATCATGCCGATGCTTGCTGACGTAAAGACGCGGAGGAACTGGGAGCGGACTTTAGGAGCCGCGTGCGGACTTGTGGTTGAGTGAGGTTGTGTTTGGCAGTTTTGACCGCTATCTTTTTCAAGGAGCATCGCTTCCTTAACATACATGCGGTTGATCATGAAGTTCGGTGGCGCTTCGATTGCGGACGGCGAGAAGATAAAATGGGTCGCCGAGTTGATAAACCGGTACCGTGAGCATGAACTGATCGTTGTGACCTCTGCTCTCAAGGATGTCACCGATCATCTGCTTGAGCGGGCGGATGCGGCAGCAGATGCCGGCAGTGTCGAATCGGTCCATGAATTGATCGAGTATCTGCGAGATATGCATAGCAATGCGGCAAGCATTGCAATTGATGACCCGGTGATCCTTGATCAGGTATTAAATGAATTAGAAGGTCGCATTCACAGACTCAATCAGGCTTTGACCGGGATATGCTATCTTGGTGAATTAACTTCCCGTTCCCGTGATTATATATCCTCTTACGGGGAACTGCTCGCAGCACCGATATTATCCGGAGCACTGCGGTCGGTTGGCATGTCGTCAGTACACCTGTCGGGCGGAGAGGCTGGAATCGTGACCAATAGCAGATACGGGGATGCAAAACCGCTTGAACATACTCGCGAGCGAATATATCAGAGGTTGACCCCGCTGATCGGTAAATGTGTGCCGGTCGTCACAGGTTTCATCGCAGAGAACGAGCTTGGGATCACAACAACGCTCGGGCGCGGCGGATCCGATTTTTCGGCATCGCTGATCGGATCAGCGGTTCATGCAGACGAAATCTGGTTCTGGAAGGAGGTTTCTGGCATCATGACCACCGATCCGAAGATCGTGCCTGATGCGCGCACCATTCCCCAGATATCGTACGTCGAGGTGATGGAACTGTCGTACTTCGGTGCGAAGGTGCTGCACCCGCGTGCGATCGAACCCGCAATCAGAAGCGATATCCCTGTGCGGGTGCTCAATACCTTCGACCCTGACTTCACAGGCACGCTCGTGGTCAGGGATCAGAAGCCGGGTGGCGGGGTCGTGAAAGCGGTCACCGTGATTGAGGACATCGCTCTGCTCAACATATCAGGCGCAGGCATGGTCGGCACCATCGGGGTCGCTGCACGGGTCTTTGGAGCGATGGCGGATGCCGGCGTGAACATCACCATGATCAGCCAGGGTTCGTCCGAAGCAAACATCTCCATCGTCGTCGAGGAGTCTTATCTGAATTGTGCGGTGGATGCCATAAGGGCAGAGTTCAGGAACGGGATGGTACGTGAACTGACGACTGATACTGGTGTGAGTGCGATTACGGTGGTCGGTGCAGGCATGGCTGGCATTCCAGGGGTTGCCGCATGCGTCTTTACTGCGATGGGTGACAACGACATCAACGTGATCATGATCAGCCAAGGGTCTTCAGAGCACAACATCTCGTTTGTGGTCCAGAGCAAGGATGCAAAGAGAGCCGTTTGTGCGCTGCACAGCGAATTTGGTCTCGGGGATCAGCACTGAAAACGCCTGCCAGACAATTCGACAGTTCCTCGATTGAGCCAGTTGACGCCCGACATCA
>DTYY01000071.1 GCA_012961645.1 Methanosarcinales archaeon
CATAATAATGAATTGATTAATAAAAAAGAACTCTTTATAGCATCGATGATGACATCATTTCCTGCGATTGTCATGCACTGGAGAGCGCTACTCCCTGTATTGATACCGCTTCTCGGCATAACAGGGCTCATCTACTTTGGTGTACTGATGTTGATCGGTCTTTTGAAGACCTCGCTGATCATGCTTGCAGGAAGACTCCTTCTTGATAAGAAGGACGGCGCCGTTGCTGACTACCAGAAGGAGAGACGCCCTCCTGTAAAGGAGGCATTCAAGATCGGTCTCCAGACATCAGAGAAGACCATAAAGCGGATACTGCGGATGACTATACCAACCACGTTTCTGATGTTCATCCTCCTGACAGCCGGTGCCTTTGATACCCTTGCATCCCATCTTCAGGGGGTTGGTTCCTACTTTCCGGTACCATCTGCAGGATTCGGTATAATCGCGGCGCAGTTCGCAAGTTACCTGGCAGCTCATGCAACGGCAGGTGCCCTGCTCTCAGAAGGGACGCTCAACAGTAAGGAGGTGATCCTGACCCTTCTTGTTGGCGATGTGCTATCAAGTATCAGCATGATCTGGAGATGGATGATACCATACTATGTAGGGATATTTGGTCCCGCAATCGGGATGCAGATACTTGCGGTGGCAACGACGATCAGAACCCTGGTCACGCTCGTGGTGATATTTGTGATAGCATTATTCTGATGATATAGTTATGTTGCATGCCACCACATGAGAAAGTTTTATTACAGTTTCAGCAGACTCGACCTGGTAATCGAATTAGGAATGAAGAGATGTGAAGAATGAAGAGATTTGTGTACTGTGCAATAATACTCATCGCATCCACCATATTTTTGAGCTGTACGCACGTTGATGCGCACGATTCTGCGATTTCCGGGGACACAAATAGGGACATGAGGGTGTCCGAAAGCGAACTTACATCCTCGATTCTTGCATATCTTAACAGCTCCACAGATCGCCCCGCCTTGAACGAACTGAGAGAGTCTGCCCGGATCCATGCGCACTATCCGAGAACGATCACCGATGATTCACCTGATCGGAAGGAGATAACGATATATCAACCGATAAAACGCGTCGCGGTCCTGAGTTCGTACTCAGCAGAGGCACTGCGAACGCTTAATGCAACCGACCGAATCGTGGGCGTCAGTGACACCATCATCGATGGATGCCCTGTATTCATGCCAGAGTTGATGGATCTACCCTCTGTCGGAAAGAGTTTCACACCTGACATTGAGAGAATACTCGTCCTTAAACCAGACACGGTCCTTGCTTATGCAACCTCGTGCCCACCTGAGAAACTCGAGGATAAACTGCATGACGATGTCACTGTTATCCGTCTGGGTTTCGAAAAGCCAGAATTTATGATCGAGGACTTTGAAAAACTCGGACACCTGCTTGAAGAAGAGGCTCGGGCAGATGAGATCATCGATTTTTACGGTGGGTACATGGACATCATCAGCGAGCGTGTGGCAGGTTTATCTGATGAAGAGAAGCCCCGGGTATACCTTGAGGGCTGGAGCAACTACCATACGTGTGATTCTGATTCATCGTTCCATGAGATCTGTAGCCTTGCAGGTGGCAGGAATATCGCTTCTGATATACAAGCCCCTGCGTCACAGGTCGATCCTGAATGGGTAATTGAGCAGAATCCTGATATCATCGTTAAGTACATCGGGACTGCTCAGGGCAGCGGCTACGAAGAAGACGACCCGGAATCGATGAAAGCGATACGGGAGGAGGTCGTAAGCCGCCCTGAACCCTCCGGTGTCACCGCGGTTCAAAATGAGGACGTTCACTGCATTGCGATTCAACTCATATCCAAGCCGCGATACATAATCGGGATCGCATACATGGCAAGGTGGCTGCATCCAGATCTCTTCCCGGATCTGGACCCTGAAGCAATGAACGCTGAGTATCTCGAGCGTTTTCACGGGATGCCCTACAGGGGAGTCTATGTGTATCCACAGGAGTCTTAAAAAATGCCGCCAGAAACCACCGACCTCAGGGAAGAATACACGCGTTTCATCGGGAGAAAGATACTGTTCATCGCAATCCTTGCAGTACTTCTGATCCTGATCGCAGGTATAGCTACATCGCTCGGATCGGCAAATATACCGCTCATCGATACTTATGCTGCAATCGTTGACAGATTTCTCCCGGATTATTTCAATCCGAGCAATCTTGCAACGAACGTGGTCTGGAATCTCAGGCTCCCGAGAATCCTGATGGGAGTTTTCGCAGGCATCGGACTTGCGGTTGCAGGAAGCGCCATGCAGGGAATCTTGAGGAATCCGCTTGCAAGCCCTTACACGCTTGGAATCGCATCTGCTGCCGGATTTGGTGCTGCGCTTGCGATACTGCTCGGGAAGGGGTTTGTCGGAGGAGAGTATCTCGTGATAGCAAATGCGTTCATCTTTGCACTGCTCGCATCAGTGGTCATCATCGGGATTGCACGGTACAAGGGAGCAAGGCCAGAGACCATGATCCTTGCTGGCATCGCGATCATGTATTTCTTCTCCGCGATGACCTCGCTTCTCCAGTACTTTGGCGAGGCAGACGCCGTAAAGGAGGTGGTCTTCTGGATGCTTGGAGACCTTGACCGATCATCATGGGATACACTTGGACTCGTCGGAATCGTGCTTGTATGTTGTATACCACTACTCATTCTGAAATCATGGGACCTCAATGTGATGGGTGCAGGCGACGAGACTGCAAAGAGCCTGGGTGTGCAGGTTGAGAAGGTGCGGATACTATCGATGGTCCTTGCAGCACTACTTACCGCGAGTATCGTCTGTTTCACAGGCACCATCGGATTCATCGGTCTCGTCTCCCCGCATATCACACGCATGGCTATCGGGGGCGATAACAGGTTTCTGCTTCCCGCCTCAGGGATTGTCGGGGCTGTTCTTCTCGTTGGAGCAGATACCATTGCAAGAAACATCATAGCGCCGGTAATCCTCCCTGTCGGGATCATGACTTCGTTTATCGGCGTTCCGTTCTTCTTTTACCTGATAATGAGAAAAAGGAGGGAGTACTGGTGAACGTACACATGTCAGCACGGAGGAAAGTACTCTTTATTTTTTCACTTTTATTTATAATAATCATCATGGCAGTTGTTTCTATATCGCTCGGTGCTGCAAACATCACGATATGGGATGTGTGTTCTGCAATTCTCAACAAGTTCTTCCCGGATCACTTCAATCCAAGCGAGTTTGCAGAATTCGTGGTGTGGCAGATGAGGATTCCCCGCATCTTGATGGCGATACTGGCAGGGATCGGTCTTGCAGTTGCTGGAACGATATTTCAAAGCACATTTCGTAATTCACTGGCATCACCGTACACGCTTGGGGTTCTATCAGCGGCTGCGTTCGGCACTTCTCTTGCAACAGTCCTAGGTATCGAAAGAAGCATGGTAAACCTTCCTATTGCTATCATGATGAGCACGTTCGTGGCATTACTTCCTGCTTTCTTTATTTATAGATTCGTGAAGCGAAAAGCCTCGCCTGAAGCAGCAATTCTTATTGGAATTGCATTTCTCTTCCTGTTCTCAATTTTAACTCCGATGTTGCTATTATTTACCGAAGCGGGTGTGGCAAAAGAATCTATGTTCTGGATGTCAGGAGGCTTGGACAGAGCATCATGGACTGAAATAGGGATTGTTTTTTTCACTCTCTTATTCTGCATCCCTTTGTTGCTGCTAAAATCACGAGACTTTGATATGATAGCAGATACGAAATACATAACAAAGGAAGAAAAGACAAGAAACGCAGGAATCTTCATCGCATCATTGATGAGTGCAGTCATTGTCTGTTTTACGGGGATAATAGGGTTTGTTGGACTGGTTGCCCCTTGCACAACAAAGACGATCATAGGTGGTGAACACCGTTTTCTCATACCAGCATCCGGTCTTTTGGGCGGGGTTCTCCTGCTTGGATTGGATGCACTGGCAAGGACGATCATAACACCGGTAATTCTTCCTGTGGGTTTTTTAACGTCCCTCATAGGCATTCCTTTGTTCATTTATCTTATAACCAGGATTGTAATCAGGAGTGAGCACCGATGAGACTGCAGATAAAAAACCTCGCATTCAGTTACGGGAGCACACAGATCCTCAAAGGCATAAACATGGAACTTGGCTCATCCGATGTGCTCGGCATCGTTGGTCCGAACGGAGCAGGCAAATCCACACTCATCCGGTGCATCGACCGGATCCTCGTGCCCCAGCACGGGACCGTGCTACTCGACGGGCAGGAGATGAAGCACATGAGCAGCATGGAGATTGCAAAGAGGATCGGTTACGTGCCCCAGAGCATCTCAAATACGTTTCCTGCGACCGTCTTTGACACTGTCCTCATGGGCAGGCGCCCGCATCTTGGCTGGCGTTCCAGCGAGGAGGATATAGATGCGGTCCTGGAGGTGCTCAGGATACTGAAGATCAAGTATCTCGCGATGCGTGATTTCAATGAGATCAGCGGCGGGCAGCAGCAGAAGGTATTGATCGCACGTGCACTCGCCCAGGATGCCGAGATTCTCCTGCTTGATGAGCCCACAAGCAACCTTGATATCAGACATCAACTCGAGGTGATGGAGATACTGACAAAACTGGTGAAGAAGAAGGGAATCTCTGTGATGATGGCGATTCACGACCTCAACCTTGCTTCAAGGTATTCGGATCGTATAATAATGCTTAATGGAGGCAGCGTCCGGGATGCAGGCGATCCTGTATCGGTTCTGACCGCTGAGAATATACAATCGGTTTACGGTGTGGAGGTCATCGTGAAACGCGAAGCAGATAAGCCGTATATAATACCGATAAGATCTTTCGGTGATTAGAATGGAATTTATGAAACGAAACAGGAAAAGAAATCGATTTGCAAAGGAGGATGACCCACTCTCTGGCGTCGCAAACTTATTTGACGTTGCGATGATCTTTGCTGTCGGCTTGCTCGTGGTATCATTGATGTATCTCAATCTGACCGAGCTTATGACCGAGTCTGATGTGACGATCGTGAAGAACCCTGGACAGGTCGATATGCAGATGATCATCAAGGAAGGGAAGGAGATCAAGACATTGAACACGACAGAGGCGATCGTAAGCGGAGATGGATCACTGATCGGAGGAATTTATCAGTTACAGGACGGAACAATGCTCTACATGCCAGAGGAGATGAAGCCAGAACCGTGACACGTCAGAGACCGGTTTTCGGATGCGAAGTATCGCTGATCGCGGCACTGGTGCTGCTGATGGTTCTTTCACACGTTGCAGCCGCATACAGCGAGGATGACATCGAATGGAATTACGCGGGCGCAGAGACCATGCATAAGAACGATACGCACGAACTCGGGAGTTATCTCATCAAGATCGTCGATTTTGCTGCGAGTTCTGGTCTGGTGTTCCTGAACGTGAGTTGTGGTAACAGGTCAATCGATGTCATCCTGTGCAACGGCACGAAATGCAACGAATTAGATGAACTGGTATATGACGATGAGATCAAGATCAGGGTCACAGAGGTCTCTGGCGATCCTCAGCTATGGATCGATGAAGCAGACAAGCCGCATGCAGAGATCGAGTTCTATGAACGAAGGATTCCAGAGCTCACAGTCTCTATCTCATCATACAAAGAAGAATACCCCCCATATATGCCTGATATCCCGGTCAAAGTCGAGATCAGGAACAGAGGAGATACCGAAATCGAGGATGTTGAGGTCGTGATCGACACCGGTGGGCTCCTGTTGCTTGACAGGGATTTCAATACCAGGATCGAGGATGGTCAGGTAAGAGCAACCTTTGAGAATATAACGGACGGTGACAAGGAGTCGATACGCCTGCGTTTCGTTGTTCCGCATCTTCCGGACCTGCGGCCATTCACGATCACTGCAAATGTGACCGGTAACGACATCAAGGATGTCAGATATGCTGACTCAGTCCCATACACCGTCCTGGTGCTGCCCGAGTGCGGGCTTGAGATCGAGAAGAGCGTGGAAAGCCCGGTAAATGTATCGGAACCTGCAAACGTAGAGATCTCTATTGCCAATAACGGCATCACAGACATCGACTCAATCACGCTCTCTGATACACTTCCTGACGGTTCTCCTTTTGAGCCTTCCATCGAACCTCTGTGGAAATTCTCTCTTGAATCTGGTAAGGAGATCAGGTATTCATACGGTATCAGATGCAAAATGCCAGACGAATACGAGCTTTCTCCAGCGATTGCAAATTTCAGTTTCAAGGGACGCGATCACTCTTTTTCTTCCAACTCTCCAGCATTGACCGTTGAAGGAAGCTTTGTCAGACTCAGCAAAACAGTTGATCCGGTGATCGTTGAAGCTGGCAGTTCTGCCCGAGTCATACTCACCGCTGAAAACACAGGAAACATGCCTGCGAAAGTTCGGATCGAGGATAAACTCCCTGATAATGTCAATTTTGTGAAAGGCGGAATGATCATTGACACGGTGATCGCTGCGAACGAAAC
>DTYY01000072.1 GCA_012961645.1 Methanosarcinales archaeon
CCCGGCCAGACACGATGAGTGACGAGAACGATAGATTTGAAAAACAAAACCGTGATGTAGAGGTGGTTACATGATTTCTTCATGTCGAAGATGATCAAGAATGAGTATTTATAGTGTCAAAGATGCGTCATAAGTCTCTCTTCATCATGCCTGGTCTTACCTGTGATGATTGGTAGGCCCAATGATTTGGCAAGCCTTTCCAAATGCGAAATGGATTGACCGATGATCGGGATGCTCTCACCTGCGTGGTTCTCCAAGTGTTCGCACACAAGCTCCCTTTTGCGCTGGTTCTCTGCTGCGATCCAGAACTTAGCGCGTTTATCGGCATGAGCATACGTAAGCTCACGCTTCTCGCGAAAGGAATATATAGAGCAGAGGTGTATCTCCAAAGCAGGTTTATGGTCTGGTGAATGCCGCACCATAAACGCTCCAACAAATACGGATGGAGGAGGTACGATCCAATGGCAGAATACAGATGCAACAACTGCGGATACACAACCGTTGTCGATGAGGCGCCGGGAGAGTGTCCAGTGTGCAAACACAAGGATTCGTTTGAGAAGACCAAGGAATGATCGGGTATGCTCGAAATAGAAAACCTGTACCTTGAGGTCGATGGACGGCCCGTACTCAAGGGTCTCGACCTCCGGATCGAGAAGGGCGAGTGCCACGTCCTGCTCGGTCCCAACGGGTCAGGAAAGACGTCTCTTTTGCTTGGCATACTCGGGTTTCCGCGATACCTGGTGACAGGTGGCAGAATCGTCTTCAAGGGAGATGATATCGATGATCTTACGACCGCTGAACGCGTAAAACTTGGAATGGGGATTGCATTTCAGAATCCACCAGTCATACGCGGCATCAGGCTTGGTGACATGGTAGGTCTCTGCCGCGGCGATAAATCCGGCGAAATAACCGATGAAACCCGCGTTCTTGCGAAGAAACTGCATTTCACAGAGGAGTTTCTGGAACGTGATGTAAACGCCGGTTTTTCAGGAGGCGAGATCAAAAGGTCCGAGATACTGCAACTGATGGCGCAGGACCCGGATTTTGTGATGCTTGATGAGCCAGACTCAGGGGTGGACATCGAGAACATGGAACTGGTCGGGGATATGATCGGTGAACTACTGCACAGAAAGGAGCTTCCAAGCAAAAGGACTGCATCCGGTCTGATCATCACACATCTTGCAACCATATCCGGATATGTGGATGTTGACTGGGCGCACGTCATGCTGGGCGGCAGGATTGCGTGCTCCGGAAATCCTGATCAGGTCATACGCGAAGTGATGGAAGGAGGTTATGAGAAATGCGTGAAGGAGTGTCAGGAGACGCAGAACCAGATATTGAGAAATATACTCTGAAATCAGAGAAACATGACGAAAAGGATCTGCATACAATCGCAGATGAATACGAGAAATCTTTTCTGAGCGTTGGGTATGATCCAGACGAATCAGAACGATCGGGTTCATTTTTGCAACTTGATCACTCTGTTATGTGCTCAAAGGTTCTGCAGGAAGGCGTGGAGGTCATGAGCACCACCGATGCCCTTCTAAAATACCCGTGGCTCTCTCAATACTGGTGGCGCGCCGTTGCTGCGGAGAAGGACATCTATACAAGGCAGGTTGACCGCAAGCAGACACATGGGTACTTTCTGCGGACGCTTCCCGGGGTCAAAACCACATTTCCGCTGCAGTCATGCCTCTTCATCGGTCAGGAAGGATTATCGCAGAATGTGCACAACATCATCATCGCAGAAGAGGGTTCTGAACTGCATATCATCACAGGCTGTTCGGTTGCGCATAAGGTCAGATCTGCGCTGCACCTCGGAGTCTCTGAATTCTATGTGAAGAAGAATGCAAAGATCACGTTCACAATGATCCACAACTGGGCACCAGAGATCGAGGTCCGTCCGAGGAGTGGTATCATCGTCGAGGAGAACGGGGTATTCATCAGCAATTACATAAGCATGAGTCCGGTAAAAGATTTGCAGATGTATCCAGTAGTATATTGCAGAAAGAATGCAAGAGCAACATCTCAGAGCATTGTTTATGCATCAGACGATTCAAAAATTGATATTGGATCTAAAATGGTGCTCGATGGTGAAAACAGCCGGGCTGAGGTCGTCTCACGATCGGTTGCAACGGATCGCGCAGATGTTACTGCCCGCGGTATTCTTGTAGGGGCTGCGCCGAACGTGAAGGCGCATCTCGAATGCATCGGGCTCATGCTCTCTGATGTGGCACGGATACACTCGGTTCCCGAACTCGAGGCAACCGTTGAGGATGCAACCCTCTCGCATGAAGCAGCGGTCGGGCGGATATCTGAAGAAGAGATCGCGTACCTGGCAGCCAGAGGACTCTCGGAAGAGGAAGCAGCTGGCGCAATCGTTCGTGGTTTCTTAAATGTTGACATCAAAGGACTGCCAGCAGCACTTGGCGAAGAGGTTAGGCGGATGATTCGGATGAGCGCAGATGCGCTTTAGTGGATAGTGAATACGGAAAGGATGGATTCGCAAAAGCACTGCATCTGATCAGTTACGGGTGGAAAGGCACCGGATAAAGCTACGGTTTAAGGAGAAATGATACCATGAACAGAGTAGAGATAGCAGATGGCGTCTACTGGGTTGGTGCGATTGACTGGAACCTGCGGGATTTCCATGGTTATTTAACGCCAAGAGGTACGACGTATAACGCATACATCATCAAAGACTCTGTAGTTGCGCTTGTCGATACCGTGAAAGCCGGATTCTTTGATGAACTGCGCAGGCGAATAGAAGCGATAACAGACCCTGGCATCATCGATTATGTGATCGTGAACCATGTAGAGATGGATCACTCGGGATCGCTCTCCCGCGTGATGGAGGTTGCCTCTGATGCGACCGTGGTTGCAACCGAGAAAGGATCTGAAGAACTGCAGATGCTCTATGACTGCGACGGCTGGGCAATAAAAACCGTGAAGACCGGAGATACTGTCTCACTTGGGGAAAAGACGCTTTCATTCATCGAAACCCCGATGCTCCACTGGCCCGACAACATGGTGACTTATGTTGCAGAGGATCGCCTCCTCCTGTCAAACGATGCTTTCGGGCAGCATATCGCAAGCAGCAAGCGGTACTCTGATGAATACCCCGGGGTACTCGACGATGCTGCCAAATATTATGCCAACATTCTGATGCCATTCTCACCACTTATCGCAAAGACTCTGCAGAAGATTGGTGAGATGGAGATCGAGATCGATGTGATTGCGCCGAGCCACGGCATGATCTGGCGTGATCCCGGAATCATTCTTGACGCGTATCAGGGCTGGAGTTCAGGCGAGTCCAACGACACCGCGATTTTGGTCTATGACACCATGTGGGGCAGCACAGAGAAGATGGCTCTCGCAATCGCACAGGGTATAATCGATGCAGGGTTCGAGGTCAAGGTGTACCACCTCAGAAGATCGGACTGGAGCGAGATTGTAAGAGAGATTCTGGAGGCTAAGATCGTCCTTGTTGGCTCTCCCACCATCAACAACGGGATTTTTCCGAGCGTTGGGGGATTTCTGACATATCTCAGAGGACTTAGACCAAAGGACAAGGTTGGTTTCGCTTTTGGATCGTACGGCTGGGGCGGAGGTGCCGTCAAAGCGATTGAAAGTGAGCTTGAGAAGACCGGTATCAAAGTTGTTGATTCCATATCGGTCAAATTTGTGCCGGGAGCTGACGATCTTGATGCGTGCGCAAGACTTGCCTGGAAGGTCGTGGATGAGGCCCGCAATTTTAATTCCGCGATTTCGCACCCCTGAAAAGACCGACGACGCCATCGATCTCAGCAGATCCACATGCCGCAAGCATGTTGACGGTTCTGATCAGTGCGGATTGTTTTTGTTCGCACTCCCGCATCTGATAGACTCTTATCGCCCGGAGAAAGTCGATTTTTCGAAACTCTGGCCAGAAAGGCGCGCAGAAATAGGCTGCGCACTCGCTTCCGTTCGCCTGCCACGGGAGAAAGTTCGAGGTGCGGATATCGCCGCCCGTGCGTATGATCAGATCAACATCCGGGACAGCGACACCGTTTGTATATAGATGGCGTGAGACGATCGTTTCATCGATTTCATCGGCATGCAGTTTACCCTCCCTGACCTCGCGAGCCATGTCCTGCACCGCATCAAGAATCTCGCGCTGCCCTCCGTAAGCGATCGCAATGTTGAGATGGTTTCCATCGTAGCTGCGGGTAGCATCTTCCACGCGTCTTATCGCATCCTGAAGATCGGAGGGTAGTCGATGCACCTCACCGATCACCAGAACCTTCATGCGTCTCTCATGGGTGCGGGGATCATCCGCGAGTTCATCGAGTTTTTTGGTGATAAGCTCAAATATCATAGCACGCTCGGTTTCCGGGCGTGAGAAGTTCTCGGTTGAGAATGCATAGATCGTTGCCTGCTTTATCCCGAGTTCCCAGCACCACTCAAGGAACTGCTCTGTGGTTCTGGCGCCATATATATGCCCGTAATACCGCATAATACGCACACGATCCGCATATCTGCGATTTCCGTCCATGATCACGGCGATATGGCGTGGCAAACCATGTTTCTTGACCTCGCCCGTCAGTAAACGTTCGTATCCCCGGTAAAGTGTCTCGTGAAGCACGTTATTTCAACTCTTCAGTATTGTTATTCTCTTGCGGTATCGGTTCCAGGGGTCAGACGTGGAAGTCCCGGATCGGTGTAGATATCATAGGTATCTGTTGCTGTTGTCTAAATAATGTTTGTCGAAAGTTCCGGACAGGTGCAAAAGTTTTAGCCCTTCCGAAACCCCACCGACCTCCGATAAGCAACCCACCCCACATTACCACGAAACTACCTACACCAACTCAACTTTGGAACACCGAAAAACAGCCGCAAACATTCAATTATCCCACAGATCCCAAGAAACCGAAGACTGGACCCACTCCGAATACCGCGCTCCCAGGCAGACAACCTTTTTACACCCTCGGCCCAGAGTGTCAGGACAAGTGAAGAAACATGCCAAAGAGAGAAGACCTAAACAAGATTCTGATCATCGGATCAGGTCCAATCGTCATCGGGCAGGCGTGCGAGTTCGATTATTCTGGCACACAGGCATGCAAGGCTCTGCGTGAAGAAGGCTACGAGATCATTCTCGTGAACTCAAACCCCGCAACGATCATGACAGACCCGGGGATGGCTGATATCACCTATATCGAACCTCTAACGTTCTCAAATCTGGAAAAGATCATCGAAATGGAGTTGCCAGATGGACTCCTCCCGAACCTCGGCGGGCAGACAGGACTGAACCTCTCATCGGCTCTTTACAGAGCAGGTGTGCTCGAAAAACACGGTGTCACGGTAATCGGGGTTCAGCCGGACGCAATCGAGCGGGGGGAGGACCGTATCGCGTTTAAGGAGACGATGGATAGGCTTGGGATTGAGATGCCGGAAAGCGAACCCGCGTACACCGTCGAAGAAGCCGAAGGAATCGCAGAGAGACTCGGATACCCGGTAGTCGTGAGACCTGCGTACACGATGGGTGGCACTGGCGGCGGACTTGTGTACAACCCTGAAGAACTCAGAACGATTGCGGCAAGGGGGATTGCCGCATCTCTCGTGGGTCAGATCCTAATCGAGGAGTCGGTTCTCGGGTGGGAGGAACTCGAACTTGAGGTGGTGCGGGATGCGAAGAACCAGATGATAACAGTCTGTTTCATCGAGAACTGCGACCCAATGGGGGTTCACACCGGCGATAGTTTCTGTGTTGCGCCGATGTTAACCGTTCCTGAGGATCTCCAGAGGCGGATGCAGGAATACTCGTACCGAATCGTGGAAGGCATCGGAGTGATCGGCGGAACCAACATCCAGTTCGCTCATGATCTTACGACTGACCGACTTGTCGTAATCGAGATCAATCCACGAACATCCAGATCATCAGCGCTTGCCTCGAAGGCGACCGGATTTCCGATCGCAAGGATCTCGACAAAGCTTGCATCAGGAATCACCATGGATGAGATCGGGTACTGGAGGGACGGTACGCTTGAAAAATACACGCCTGGCGGGGATTATGTCGTTGCAAAGTTCGCACGATGGGCTTTTGAGAAGTTTAAGGGTGTAGACGACGTTCTCGGAACACAGATGCGGGCTGTTGGCGAGGTGATGTCGATTGGAAAGAACTTCAAGGAGGCACTTCAGAAGGCGATCAGGTCGCTTGAGACGAAGCGATATGGACTTGGAAGGATTGGAAAGTTTGATGATATGTCTCTTGAAGAGCTTAAGGGCGCGATCGGAATACCGAGCAGCGAGCGGATATTCCAGTTATATGAGGCACTAAAGAGGGGGCTTTCTGTGGAGGAGGGTTACGAGAGGACGCACATCGGCAGATGGTTCATCCAGCAGATGAAGGAACTTGCAGAGATGGAACGTGAGATGGAAGAATCTGCAGGTCTCACTGACGAGATGCTGATTGCAGCAAAGAAGGATGGCTTCTCTGACCGCTACATCGGAGAGATATTCGGGTTATCCGAGACAGAGATCAGGAAAAAGCGCCTTGATCTCGGTCTTGTGCAGCACCACCAGCCTATTTCCGTGAGCGGTGCAGACGGGGCATATTATTACTCCACATACAATGGAGATGACCGGAACGAGTCCGTAGAGAGGAGGAAGATACTGATTCTTGGCGGCGGACCAAACAGGATCGGTCAGGGGATCGAGTTTGATTATACGTGCGTTCATACTGCGTTTGCGCTCCGTGACGCGGGTATAAAGACGGTGATGGTCAATTGTAATCCTGA
>DTYY01000073.1 GCA_012961645.1 Methanosarcinales archaeon
ATCCGCCCTTCCAACGAAGAGGAAGTAACCATCTTCATGCTGCACCGCCCGGTCGCCTGTGAGATACCAGCCGTCCATGAAGTATTCCTGATACTTTGCAGGATTCTTCCATATCTCGAGCATCAGCGACGGAAAATCCGGCACAAGTGCGAGATTTCCTTCGACGCCGTGTGAAACTTCCTTTCCATCGTCATCGACGATCGCAGCAGTGATCCCTGGTATCGGCTTTCCCATCCAGCCAGGTTTTATCGGCATCGACGGATAATTGGCGATCAGGATACCTCCGGTCTCGGTCTGCCAGAAGTTGTCATGAATCGGCAGTCCGAACGATCTAATTCCCCAGTGGACGATCTCGGCGTTCAGCGGCTCGCCGACACTACAGATGTGCCTGAGGCTCCCGAGATCGTGTTTTTTGTAGATGTCGCCAGCTCGCGCAAGCATCCTGAATGCGGTGGGTGCGCTGTACCAGACGGTCACACGGTACCGCTCAACAATTGAGTACCAGACATCAGGATCGAATCTGCCATCATGGACCACGGCCGATGCGCCACACGAGAACGGACCGAGTATGCCATAGGAGATCCCTGTGACCCAGCCAGGGTCTGCAGTGCACCAGTAGATGTCTTCGTCGTGGAGGTCCAGCACCCATTCGGTGGTCAGGTGCTGCTGCGCGATCGCAAGATGCCTGTGAACCACGCCTTTCGGCTTCCCAGTGGTTCCGGATGTGTACAGCATGAATGCGGGATCGTCCGGCAACATCCTTGCAACATCGAACGTATCGGACGCTTCTTTCATTGCTTCCGGGTAACTGACCTCGTCCTCCAAAACATCAGTTTCATCCACCAGTATAATCCGTTCAAGATCAGGGAGTTTCTCTCTTATCTCGTATACCCGCCTTTTCAGCGCTGAATTGGTGATCAGGTATCGTGCGCCGCTGTCATGCAGGCGGTCATACAGTCCTTCAGGTCCGAATGCCGAGAACATGGTGCCTGCGATCGCACCGACTTTCAGGACGCCGAGAAAACTTACATACAGTTGCGGGATCCGCGGCAGGAAGATGAATACGCGGTCGCGCTTCTCGATTCCAAGCTCTGTTAAGACGCTGGCAAATCTGTTTGAAAGTCTTGAGAGTTCGAGAAATGTGTATTTCTCGTCCCGATCGCTTCCCTGCCAGTACAGCGCAACCTTGTGCTTCCTTGACGATCTGGCATGCCGATCCACCGCGCTCTCTGCCGCATTCAACCTGCCAAAGTCGTCCCATTCGATCCGGTCGTATGCGCTCTCCCACTCAAACGTTCTGCAGGTCTCATCATAGTCCTGCAGGTTCGGGCGCGGGACAATTATTTCCGGTTTTTCGATTATATTCTCCACAATCATTCGCCCCCTATTTCTGTAGAGGTGTATCAGTCTGTATCGCTGTGATTCCCTAAATCAATTTCGCCCATCAAGTTGTTACTTTATCCCTCTCTGAATCGACACTCGTGTGTCTGCTTATCCTCTGCGAATCCTTTATAGCTGCGTCCGATCCGGGTAAAGCGATGATAGGAAACGTTTAAATGTTTGTATATACCGTATCAGTACAGAAACTCCAGTGCCCAAACGAGCATTGTTGAATGAGTAAGCGAGGGTATGAAATGATAAACAATGGAAAGTATCCATCACTCTCTTCAAAGCAGACCCTTAATCATATCACGCTTCCGAATAGGATCGTGTTTCCGCCGTTGAATGTGAACTATGCAAATACCGATGGAACGGTCTCGGATAAACTCATGAAATTCTATACCGATCTTGCGGACGGAGGCTGCGGGCTGATCATCACAGGCGCGGCGGCGGTATCGTATGACAGCATTGCATCTGACCGGGGCATGCGGATAGATCATGATGGATGTGTGCCAGGGCTTAAACGTCTCTTCAGCGGGATATCAAGGCGCGGAAGCATACCAGGCATACAGTTGATACATTGTGGAAGGCAGGCAGCAAACAGTGCCACAGGGTATGATCTGCTTGCGCCAAGTGCAATCCCATGTCCTGTGATGTCCAGGTTGGATCCCGCGTACGGGGTAAGGGAGATGACACCGGATGACATCAGAATGGTGCGAAGTGATTTTATCGATGCTGCTTTAAGGGCAGCGGACAGCGGAGCCGGTGTTGTGGAAATGCATGCCGCTCATGGATATCTGTTAAACGAGTTCCTCTCCCCGTATTCGAACCACCGCAGCGATGGATACGGGGGAGATGCATACAACCGTGCCAGACTGGTCACAGAGATCATCGAGGGCATCCGCGATGATATCAGCCGGATTGCGATCAGCGTGAGGGTCAGCGGAGATGAGTTCGTGGATGGGGGGCTGACGCCACCAGACTTTGAGGAGATCATCCCGCTCTTTGAAGATGCCGGAATGGATATGCTGAATGTATCGGCAGGAGTATACGAATCGTTCCACCACGATCGCTTGGAGAGATGCCGCATATCGGCATAGCCGCGGAGTTGAAGAGGTTTGCAACCGTGCCGGTATGTGCTGTCGGTAGCATATTCTCGATCGATCAAGCAGAATCGATCATATCATCAGGAAAATCCGATCTTGTTGCGATGGGCAGGGCGCAGGTGGCAGATCCTGAGATCGTGAAGAAATCGCTCGCAGGGCATGAATCAGATATCATGGAATGTACAGGATGCAACGACTGCGTGTTCTGGACAACCGGCGATTCGCAGATGTACTGCAGTGTCAACCCGGCATTGAGAAAGAGAGACGAAGGGATAGTAAATGATGAATTATATGAATTATATAGAGCAATCACTGAGATTGATGTTTTTTCTCCGCCCAGGGTTTATATCGAAGAGTTGTTGAAGGTGATATGTGACAATCTCAAGTATCGTTTTGGCACTGTAATCGAGGTGGACGATCATGGGAAAGGGTGGCTGATCGCATCATACAATGCACCAGAAAATTATATCGAGCAGGTGCATCGAGTGACAGCACCGGTCCTTTCGAGTCCGTCAGGAGAAGCCATCGAACTTCGCAGGATTGTTGTGGTGCGTAATGCTTTATCAGATCCACGTCTTGCGCCCTGGTGTGGGATCGTCCGATCTTATAACCTAAAAACCATCATCTGGATGCCGCTTTTTGGCAGAAATCGTGTATATGGAACTTACGTTTTATATGACACGCGGATACGCGACACATCAGAAGAAGAGTTGCAGTTCCTTGAGAGGATTAGAGTGATGATATCAATCGCACTTACGAGTAATCAATATCTTGATCGACTGATCCGGAAAAGAAGAGAACTCGAAGGGTGATATTCTCGAGCGAGCCTGAAACAGTGAACGTAAAAGAGATGAAGAACCTTGCTGATATGTTGATGAAGTAGGAAAATGGTGCTGATCGGACTTGGACTTGGACCCGGCGACCCGGAACTACTGACGCTTAAGGCGATAAGGATACTCGATGAGAGCGATAAGGTCTTTGTCCCGGGAAAACTCGCTCTGGAACTGGTTCTGCCGTATACGGATGCAGAGATACTCGATTTTCCGATGACGCACGATAAAAGCATACTGGAAAGAACCATCGACCATAACGCGGAGGTCGTCGCAGCCGAAGCCGTGCACAAACTGGTGGCATTCGGACTGATCGGGGATCCAAACTTCTTTTCAACATTTATCCGGCTTAAAAATCGGATACATGAAAAATATCCGGATATTATCATCGAAACAGTCCCTGGAATCAGTTCGATAACAGCGTTTGCATCGAGAATCGATGTAAGCATCGATCGTTCGTTTGTGGTGAGCGATGGCTCGCAAGTTGGCTCAAAAATCGTGTTGAAGGCACGGACGCCAAAAAAAATTAGAGATGGTCTGATTGAGGAGGGTTACATAGATTTCATCTTTGCTGAGAAACTATTCACTGAAGATGAGCGGGTAACCGATGAGATTCCTAATAAGGGAGATTATTTCAGCATATTATACGCAAGTAAGAAAGAGTAGATGAATCATGTCAGAGAAGGTCTATTTTGTCGGAGCAGGACCAGGCGACCCGAAGCTGATCACACTTCGCGGAAAGGAACTGCTCGAAGAAGCCGATCTCGTGATCTACACCGGTTCGCTCGTTGACCCGGCGGTCGCCGCATTCGGTGGAGGGGCGGTCATCAACAGCCACGGGCTCACCCTCGATGAGCTTACCGATCTCATGGTGGGTGCAATCAGCGACGGAAAAAAAGTTGTCAGGCTGCACACAGGGGACCCATCGCTCTATGGCGCGATATGCGAGCAGATTGCGGCGCTCAAAAGGCACAACATCGATTTTGAGATCATTCCGGGCGTATCATCCGTCTTTGCTGCATCAGCTGCTCTCAAGACACAGCTCACGCTCTCAGGAATTACTGAGACCCTGATCATCACCCGCCCGGCTGGTGAGACGCTCGAGGCAGACTCGATACGGGAACTTTCAAGGCACGGCGCAACGATGGCGATATTTCTGGGCGCAAGCAAGATCGCGAGGATCATGGAAGAGGTCGAGTACCCTCCAGCGACACCTGTTGCTGTTGTCTACAGGGCATCGTGGCAGGATGAGCAGATCATCAGGGGCACGGTCGCAGATATTGCAGAGAAGGTCGAATCAGCCGGAATAGAGAGATCGGCAATGATCCTGATCGGCGATGTCGTGCATCCAAAAAGTTTCGGGAGGTCACACCTATACGGATCGCAGTGATATCTTTCAAGCGAAACCATGCGGTTGCAGAGCGCGTCACAGATCTAGTTGGCGGCGAGGTGATCTGGTACTCTGAATCTGCGTTTGAGGGTGCGTTTTCCAAGGATTCCGGGTACGATGCGATCATCGCGATCATGTCCTGCGGGATTGCTGTTCGGAAGATTGCGCCACTTCTGCGGAGTAAATGGACCGATCCTGCTGTTGTGGTGGTCGATTGTGCGCTTCGGCACGCGATTGCGGTCGTTGGTGGGCATCATGGTGCAAACGAGGTCGCAAGAAGGCTCGAGGTTCTGGGTGCAGGTCCAGTGATCACGAATGTAAGCGAGGTTGTGAAGTGAGTGGGATGGATCTTCTTCCAAAGGTATAACTGGAAAGGCTCAACACATCGTTTACATTTTGTGGAGA
>DTYY01000074.1 GCA_012961645.1 Methanosarcinales archaeon
TGACCACACAGTACAGGTATCTACCCTCACCGATCCCCTGATCCTCGCTCATACCTTCTCCTCCACGGTCCAGCTCTCCGGATTTGCGAATTTGTCCAGCACCTCGTCTGCCACCTGATCAAGCCCGTCCCGCACAGATCTCACAGCCTCCTCGAGGTCGTTGTCTCGCTTTATGTTATCGAGTGCCTCGTTCAGGTCATACAGTGCCATGCCAAGTCTCTCCATCTCTGCATCATTCAGCCTTCCGCCCTCGATCCGGCGGAGTGCCTGTCTTTCGAGCACCTCCTGGATGATCTCGACCAATGCCACCACAAGCCCGAGCAAACCCTGCTTGAGGTTGTCTTCATCGATATTAACTGGCATCTTCTTCTCTTTCTATCTTCAACTGGAGTATGCCGTGCCTGTATGTCCTCTCGATGATGGATTTGGGAGCAGATGGAAGCCCGATCATTTTACTGTATTCGCCAGCAGTGATCTCAAGGATATCACCCTTCAGTTTTATGTCGAGGTCTTCTTCCTCGATACCGGGCAGTTCAGCAATCACTGAAATATGATCGCTCTCCTCGAAAACGTCAACGATGGGTTCCCTGTCAGGCGCTTCCATCCTCACCTCTTTCCGTTTCTTTTTGGTCACCTCTGGCTTTGCCTCTTCCTGCTCTGATACAATAGGCTTTACAGATATGCCGAAGTCCACTCTGGGCTTACTGCTCCAGCCAGTCTCCAGCCTATGCTTAATCTCTGCATCTGTCTCTGCAATCCTTTTCCTGAACTCAGGAGACGATTTTTCAAGGGTTTCGACGATCCCTCCAAGTCCAGGGATGAGCTGCCCGACAACACTCTCCACAATGCCTGGTTCCTGCTCTTTTCCAGCCCCTTCCGCTTTTTTCTTACCGCTCTCACTATGCATCATATTCACCTCTCTTCTTCGTCTTCTTTCTCATGCCATCTGTTCGAGTGCCTTTCTATGTTCCAGTGCCTCTTCTTGCAACGGGCTTACCCAGCCGCATATAGGACAGCCTTCTTCGATTAATGACCGCTCCTCCCTTCGATTTCCGCATTCAGGGCAGCTTGCCTTTACTCTGTCTGCCTCTCTCCACCCTGCTGCATTCAGGTCGGCCCCGGACGGCAACGCCAGACCATATCGTGCTGCAGTCTCAAAGGATGCAAGGGCAGCCCTTATCTTGATGCCGAGCAGTTCGGTTCCTGCAACCGATACCGAGATATCAGCATTGAGCACAACCCCCCTGTCCAGAATCCTCTCTACTGCATCTGGAAGACCTCCATGACCTTCAGGCATCAATCCTGCCATCTTCGTTCACTCCCTCTGATCATCGAACTCCGTACAGGTCGTTCTTTCGGCGAACCCTGATCCGGGCACTGTAGAATGCCCGGCTGAATACATCATCGCCTCGGCAAATTCAGGTTTTGGTACTCCTGGATGCTTCGGCGAGAACATCATCATCTCAGCAAACTCTGGATCGGGCGCAGTGCTGCATCTGGGCGAGTATGTGGTAGAATCTGCAAAATCATTGGAAGGCATGGTAGAAAATGAGTACAGGAGTTTTCCTTTATTTCGTTCTTCCAGCCTTCTGTTCCTCTTCGCCTCTTCCACCATATCACGATTCTTCTTGATGATGGGCCGGATATCTGCCTGCTGATTTTCTGTCTGTGTTCTGACAGTCTCTCTCTGTTTTCTCTGCTGGATTCGTATCTTCTCTTTCTGAGCCTCCACGTTCGCTCTCTGTATTCTCTGCAGGTTCTTTATGTGTTCTCGAACCCTTTCCTTCTGCGCCCTCCCCTTTTCATGGATCTTCTCTATCGTATCTTTCATACCCCTCACCTCATTTCTTCTGCTTGACTCGATCTCTTTGACGTGCATCGCCTGTGAAAAGTTCTTTCATCTCCCCTTCTTGCTTAAGCATCATCTCGCCCCAAGTATATCCATCCTGACACCGAGATTCATCTCCTGCCCCATTTCAGCCAGCTTGAGCTGTCGCATCAACTCAGTGTTTGTCCTATCATACTCCTCTCTATCGATCTCCTCAAACTCATAGAGCAACCTGTTCTCCTTTATCCTGTTCCTGATCTTTTCAGGATCATACATCTCTCTGTAAGCGAAATCCCGTATCTGTTCAAAAATCCAGATCAGATCAAGACCTGGAATCGAGATACCTACCTGCCGCAGCAGAAGATCATCGATTATAAACATTACCTGAAACCTCCCCTCGGCCTGGACAGGATATGTATGTCCACAAAGTTATATGGTGCCCACGGTCCACTGTACTGGGTCTTCAGAGATTCATATCTATCTCCGATCTGCTCCAGCTCACCTGAGAACTCATCTATTTTATCCCTGTCAACAAGGAAGGATGCATTCAGGATCAGACGGTCGCTGAACAGATTGAGCTCCTTTGAGTCAGCAGCTATCTTATTGAGACCCTCCAGAAAATCCGATCTGCATTCCTCGATCTTTCCATTCCACTCAGACGCATCCTTTGGCTGAATTACCTTGACCCCGAGCTCCACTCTATTATCTACGGTCTTCATGGCTTTTTTAATGGCTTTATACCCTGCCTTCAACGCCACATTGACCAGTTTCTTGTTCTTGAAGACCATTCCGTAAGCCACAGGGATCACACTGTGCTCCTTCATCACATGTTCTTCAACTGTTCTGTGAAGCCCGACTTCTTCTTCGTTCACCTCATATTCTTTCATAGGAGCATCGCTGATCACCGGTGCAAAATCCCTGTACTCCATGGTATAGACTTCCTCACCCCCGAAACCGATGTCTCCGAAGCTCTTCCTCTCACCAGGAGATCTGATTATGCAATAGATGTATCTCCCGCTGACCTGTTCTCCCGCATTCATGCCGTCTTCGCCTCCAGTTCCCTCGATTTCAATAGTCCGTTTATGAATTCGTTTGCTAAAAGGTGTTCATCGAGTATGCTGCGGATACTTGCCTCGCTGCCCTTTGCTGGTTTATATATCTTCTTTTTGACCCCGTATTCGCACTCCAGCAATCCTTCCTTCCTCAGCCTGTGAAGTAGGGGGTATATTGTTCCAGGACTGAGCAGTACATTGAAATCCCTGTGAACCATATCCATTATATCTGTGCCACAGAGGGGTTTGCTGGCGATCAATGCAAGGACGACTATATCCAGATATTCCTTGACAAATCGCTCAACCGTCCCACCGGCAACATCCAGTTCCTCAAGAGAACCTCCAGAAAGAACCGCCATATCCGGAGTATTGAGTATGATTCTGTCATGGCTTGCGGCAAGCTCCTCAAGCCTCTCGGATTCAAGCATGGAGAGATCATACATGCAGAGCGCGATATGATCCTTGCTTTCAGCCAGAAATTCATCCAGTATCTCATGCCTGAAAACACTGTCAGTAATTATCCTCATCCTGCAGTCCGCAGTCCTCAGGTCATCGATATCATCCGGATGTACCACCGACAACCCCGGGGTTGATCTCTCAAACTTGCTCCTGATTAAGTCGGGTTCCTCACATGTTACATATACCAGTTTTTCGTCTCCCTCTGATGCGGCAAAGAACGATGCCTGGATTGCATACTTGTTCACACATGAGGTGTACAGGAGCAGAACATGCTTGCTTCGAACCTGTGACCCGGCCAAGACCGCATCTATACCGGTGGGTATTTTTACTGATTCTTTACTCAATTTATTCTCCCCTGTTCTGTGAATTGTTCCATCGCGGCTGATGCAAGCTTGATTCCTGTTACTCTTCCTCTTCCACCATCATATCTGCCCGGCGGCGAAGCCCGATCCTTTTGTATCCTGTGAGTTCCCCTTCATCGGTCAGCATCAGTTCATATATGCTGAGAATATCCTGGGTATCAGGAACCGCTCTCCTCTCAAGCACCTCCACCAGTACTCTCCAGTCTTCACTTTCCCTTGTCACGCTTATGATTCCCTCTACTTTCTTTTCCAGAAGGCTCTCTATCTGAGAGAGCGCTTTCTCGCCGATCTCTTTCAGATTTACCATTATAAACCGCCTTATGCGAACCCCGCAATAGCTTCCTTCACCAGAGATTGTTTCTCCAGCAGGTCTGCAGGCGAGCTGGTCTTTGTTGCCATTACGTCGATGCAGAGCTGCTCGAAATTAACACTGCCATGACCGTTCAACGCTTTGAGCCCCTGACCAATCATTATGCACGCCCTTGTTCCGGGTTTCTGAGCGTCGGACAGTTTCTCCCTGAGCGACCCGACAACCCCCACAATCTTTCTGGCATCACGTTCAGGTACACCGGTATGCGCTCTGACGATCTTTACCTCAGTGTTGAAGCTGTAGTAGTCCATGTATATGCCAACCAGCCTATCAAGCAAGGCATCCTGTGGTTTGTGAACACCTGCATACTCAACAGAATTGCTGGTCAGTATTGCGTTGAAGTCGGGATGGACCCTGATATATCTCTCCTCGCCGAACTTGGTCGGGAGTTCAAGTATGCCTTCCTCAAAGACAGATAGCAGGATATTGTTTGCCAGAGGCTTTGTCCTGGAAAACTCGTTGTATACAAGGGTGTATCCGTATTTGCATGCGAGGGTCAGTGGATTGTCAACCCAGTCTGCTTTCAGTATGTCCTTGCTTCTGAATACATTGTGGACATATTTATCCCTCAGGGTCTCCTGTTCAATCTGCGAGTATCCGCCAATCAGATCAGTGGTAGTAACCGCCTCATCACCGTTGATCCATACCACCGGCTGCCCAAGTTCCTTTGCTATGTGCATCGCCATACTCGTCTTTCCACAGCCAGTAGGTCCGATGAGATGGACAGGATAACCTACACTGAGCCACAATTTCAGCCTGTCCGCAACCTCTTTCACGTCGGGTGCATCGACGAAGTGGTCGGCATCAGGCACAATATATGCCGCCTCAACGGCTTCGCGAAAGAGTTTTGGGTGCTTGCCCACTGCCACCTCACATTCCTCTGTTTCTATGCCTTTATGGAAACTGGCCCCACTGACCTCATGCTCCAGCCCTCCGATAGACATGCTCTTATGAAGCTGTCTGTTTTTGGCAGTTCTTTTCTTTTCACTGCTCGTCTGGTGAACTTCCTCTCCCCTCACCTTTCTGGGATGTGTGCTTACGTATTGCATCATATACCTCCCACTTTCGTAACGAAACTCGATATGGTGGAAAAATAAAAAAATCTCTACTATGATCTATCCATACAGTACTTCCGAAACTACCGAGTTCCGAACA
>DTYY01000075.1 GCA_012961645.1 Methanosarcinales archaeon
ACCGCGAAAAATTGATCAATCCATCCATAAGCAGCATAACACAATCTTCGTCGCCGTCACAATTTCGGCGTTTCGCGGCATGAAAGAATGGATGCGCATATCCAACCGAAGCCCGTGTAAACCCGATAATTCTTCCGAGCACGCCTGCCGAGGTATGCGGGGCAAGTCCGATCACCAGTCTACCGATCAGATCGTTCCTTTGCGAGGCATTGTAGTATACCTCCTGTTTATAATATTTCACAAGGAGATCATCGATAAAACGTGATACTTTGAGAAGATATTCGCCAGCATCGAATGATAGTACAATATCCTGCACTTTCAACTGCAATATCTGATTTTCATCGGTAAACGCGTTGCCATCGATATCAGACGTATAACCGAGACTATGCAACGTTTCGACATCGATTCCAAGCTCCTTTGCATTGAAATGTGTTAGCGGCAGGTCTGTCAGATCATATCTCACAGTACCATCCTTAAACACAAACACTCCGTGTTTCGCACGGAGCACCCCCTTTTCAAGTGGTTCCGGGGTCTTATTTTTCGAGATCAGTCCCTTGACACCCTTCAAACTTGGGAGAGTATCCCTTTCCGCGAGGTTTGCGAATGCTGATGCATACCTGGCTTTCAGATCGATATCGATCTCCCGCGCAGACGATGTTTCAGAACCGCATCTCGGACATGGCTGGCTAACAACAGGAATCCTGCATTTCTGGCAGAACAGAATCTCTTCGGTCCTTGCTCCACATGCACACCTGTATTCGTAGGTCTCGTTTCCACATGCAGGACATCTGCGCATCCCGATCGCAACAGGGATCACCCCGACCCTCGCGTTCATCGATCTGGCGAAGTTTGATGCCTGTTTGAGCGATCTGCTCTTGCCACCGGTATCGCCGACCGGAAACAGGACATGCGGTGCCGGCTTCATCTCCCGTTTATCAGATTTCTCTGGTCTGCCCATCCGCGCCCCGATCCTTGTTGGCGCCTTCGCCCTGACACGGATGCCGCTTACATCGGCTATCGCATCCGGTACAGTCGTTTCTTTAGTATCGGCCCACTTTTTGTGGAGATCCTCAACTCCGATTCCAGTACATCTGAGTAGAGGGAGCGGTTCGTGCAGATGTATATCACGGTCTACAACCCTGTGCGAAACCAGAAGCGTCTCAAGAATATCTTTTATGCGTTTATCAGCCGGAATCGCAAGGATTCCTTCCGAAAGCCTGCCCGAAGAAGCTATATGATCAGATAAGTATCTAAAATCGTCGATCGATATGTCGTGCCAGAGATATGTGAATTTCGGGTGCAGCGGGACGCCGCACCTGTCGCAGAGCAGAAGCGCGAGTTCCTGATCAGGATCTTTGAGATCGCCTTTTATCGTGCCCGGATCAACCTTCTCCCCGAGTTCGAGCATCCACCACTCAAAACAGTACGAAGCCGGCATCAGAGGATGATTATTCTCAAGAAAATCGCCGTAATTGATCAGAACCTCCCCCACATCAAGAATCTTCTCGATCTGGTCAAGGAGTTTCCTTGCCTCTTCTTCGTCGCTGATGCGCACCACGTCTCCGCTGAAGAGACGCACCGTCGGACCTTCGATGCCGTCCACAGGACAGACGCCTGCCGCCTTGCCAGGGCGCTCGATCCGTATCTGGGTGCCGGGTGCAAGAAAACTGCCGGTCACGATCATGGTCGCTGGCGAGACTCCGGCAGCAGCAAACCCGGTGTTTCTCGCCCTTCCGTATCTGAGCCTGAACCCGCCAGGCATGGACGGGTGTGAAAAGACCGGTCTTCCGGCGATGAGATCGTTTAAATACTTACTCTTCGGTTTGATGATCGTGCTGCCGTCATCGTCGCTCTCGCCTTTCGTGCTTGTGGCAAGCCGGTTTAAGAAATCCCACCCATCAAGATTCAGCTTTGTTACGTGTTTCAGAATCTTTGGCGCTTTGAGTGCCATTCCTTCGGCGATTACCAGTGCCATTCCGCCGCGTACGCGATTTGTCTCGACCCTTGCCAGATTTCTGTAGCCTTCGACCTCCTCCTCCTCGGTCGGCTCGCCGGTGATGCAGATCGGGCAGTTCGTTGCGATCAAACGGATCTCCTCGTCGGACGGCATGTACTGCAGGTTGGCAATCCTGCGGTAGATCGTTATCTCCTCCACATATCGCTCAATCTCCTCTCTTCGCGGGATATACCTGTTGATACCGATTTTCCGCCGCACATAGTCTGCGACCAGCACGGATAGTGCCTGTGCAGTCCCGCCTGCACTCCTGATCGGTCCTGCATAGAAGATGCGGAGAAATTCGGTGCCATCGTCGTTATCTGCGATATCAATCTTCGCAATCCCTTCAATCGGTGCTGCAACCACTCCTTCGGTCAGCAATGCGACCGCAGCCCTTATGGAAGCCTCCACAGCCTCATCCCTGCTGTCGAAACGGTGAGTGCGCATGGTTGCGATATCCACGCCGAGCTGCAGCGCAGCCTCCTCCCTGCTCATCCCCATCATGCGTTCCAGTTCACGGATACGGTCAGCGACCGGGATTCCGATCAGGTTCTCGACACGGTCGGCAAGGTCCTTTGCCAGTGGTATCTCTGGGTGCAACTCAGGGTCGCACTCGCGCAGGCGCGCTGCTGTCGCGATCTCGATTGCCCGCTGCAGGTCGCTTTCAAGAGCCTCGAAGTAGGAGTAGGTATCAGAGTATGTGCCAGAGTCTGTGTCAGGAGTCACGGCTTATGGATGGGTGGTTATACGAGGTAAATCTGTTGGGTGACACAGGATATCATGGCACGTTCTCATTCCTTGCCTTTGTCGGTCTTTCCGCCACTGTAGAAAAGATTGCTCTGATTTGCAATGTCTATTCCACCCCAGAGGTAATTATCCACACAATCGATCGCACATCGGATGCTCTCATCCTCGGATGCGTCCAGAAGCGTTCCGACTATGTTCATACGTTCTTGATCTGTGAGCCCCTCACAGACATTCGAACCGAAGCGATAGAGTGCTTCTGCTGCAGTTTCGCGGACGTAGGGCTCTGGATCATCAATTAAATATATAAGATTATCTATTGCATAGTTAATATCAAAACTGCCTTTGACTATGATCTTGCTGAACATCTCTGCGATGCTCTGGCGCACTCCTGGATCGCTATCCTTCAGTGCGTTGAGCAATACATCGATCTCATCGATGTACAGATCAAGCTCAAAATAGGGATTAAATAGCTCGCTCAAGTATGCTGGCTCGACAGAGCCCAGTCTGGCGACAACCCTGCGCACCCCGACATCATCGTCCCTCAACAGGTCGAAGAAACGATGTAACGCCTGATTCTCAAGCAGATACATCATCTGGGCAGCAACGACTCCGACATTCTCGGATGCACATTTCATCAGATATATCAGGAGCGGAACTATCGCATATTCGTTCTGAAGTTCATCATACAGATCGCATAACTCCAGTGCCAGCGAATCCTCGTTATACTTATCTGATGAGTTTATCGCCGTGTAATCTCCTTTTACTATGCTCACAAGGTCATCGAAGCGTTCCAAATTTGCTATGTATGGCTTAACAGCGTCTATGATCGCATCAAGACCCTCGCTTTCGAATTCGCAGAGTGCTCTGGCAGGCTCCCAGTTCAGGTAGTAACACCCACCCCCTTCGGATGCCTCGATCGATGCCTCAATCTCCTGCACAAGCGCGCCTTTGAGCGCAGGGATTGCATACATGTCCCCGATCTTTCCAAGAGCGTATGCAGCCCCCCTGAGTGGCAGCACCTCGATAAGTGCCGGAATCGCAGTCGTATCACCGATGTTGCCAAGTGCTCTGGCAGCGTCTTCTCCGATGGGCTCCAGAAACATGATCAGTGCAGCGACTGCCGACCTATCTCCGATCCTTCCAAGCGATCTTGCAGCGTTCCTGGACACCAGATAATACGGGTCACAGAGCGCCTCCATGAGTGCAGGAACAACGCGACGATCCACGTTTTCACGGTGCACCGTCCTTATTTCTCTCAGGTTTTCGGTGTATCTCGTCTCAAAACGCTTCTCACCGACCTCGCCGAGCGCATCCGCAACACAGACGCGTGTGACCCTGCATCCACTCTTCAGCACGTCGAGCAGCGCATCGATGTTGGCATCAGCGACCTTTCCAAGATGCTCGGAAACATAAGCCCAGTGCAGGTTGTACCATGAATCCCACTCTTCTCGGGGCTTGTGTCTGCTGATAGCAGCCTCGCTCTCGAGTAATTCTATCAATGCGGTAACAACAGCCTCTTCCTTGAAATTTCCAAATGCTTCGACGATACTTTTGCGTACCAACCGATCTTGCTCCTTTATTTCGTTGAAAACCGGATAATACATATCCCCCAGTTTGCTGAGCGATTCAGCCATGAGCCGTATCTTTATGCTATCATCGATCGACATCTTCAGAAGCATATTAAAACCATTGTCGCCGAGCTTGCACAGCGATATGGCAGCGGCGTTTCGTACTGCTCTACTGTCGTCACGCCATATCACCTTTGTAAGCGCGTCAAAGACCATCGAGAGATCACTGTTGACATCTCTGCACATGTCTCCGAGTGTGGTAGCGGCATCGCAACGCGTCTTCCTTGTCCGGGTACCCAGTTTGAGCAACTCTATGAGTTCGACAACTTCTGCCACCATTCCACACTCACTTATATACCACTTGTGCGTTACAGATATTTAAGCTATTGGCATAAACCGGGCTGTTGTGACGAATTTGAGAAAAACGTCGCCATCCAAAAATGTCAGTGACATTCATGGTTGCAGGTCACTCTTTTGTCGAAAAAACAGGTTTACCTGGAGATGCCGTTCTTCGATCCTGCTGACCGAAAGGGATCAATCACCCTCTATAAGCCCCAAATCAGCCCTTTACTGCCTCTCCGGGCGACGATGTCATCGAGACGCCGCTTTGGTACATGGTGGACACCCTCGCGGTCACGCCAGTACCTGATGTCGCCATCAATGCCCACGGTCTCGATTGCCACCGTCTCTGCGGGCTTGCCGAGAGCCAGCACAATAAGTATCTCGAACCGATTCGGGATTAAAAGCGCTTTTACGAGTTTCTCTCGGTCGATTGAACCGACTATGCATCCACCAAGACCTCTTTCTGTTGCGCCGAGCATTATGCTCTGAGCAG
>DTYY01000076.1 GCA_012961645.1 Methanosarcinales archaeon
GCTTACATTAAAGTTTCAAAGGTTTGAAAAAGCTCAAGTTGTGGCGGTGTGAGGTATAGCTTAACAACATCCTCTATCTCGGTCATCATTCGCCCCACACACAACCACTCCAACCTCCGTGCACCACCCCCCCGTGTTCGGTTTGGCTGCATTCGATGTTTCGCACGTAGCCAGTCCGCAGCAAGCCCATGCATCGATCATGGTAGCGCCAACACTGCGGGCACTTCACATGACCGCCCCGACTAAATCGCCTCCATCGTCGATGGCGGCTTTGTCGCAATACCGTACGTTACGCTCACAACACCAGGAACCTCGTTTGTGATCCGATCAGCGAGGCGGTCCAGCAGATCATAAGCCAGCCTCGTCGGTTTTGCGACCCTTGCATCGACGCTGTCCCAGCATCGAATCTCGATCTGCATGCCGTAGTCCCGCTCTCCGTTTCGCATGCCAGTAACCCGGTCACTGTGCAGGATCGCCATGTACTGGAAAGCCCCCACATCTCTCAGTTCTTCCTCGGTGATCACTGTTGCCAGCCTGACAGTCTCTATCCGCTCAGGTGTCACCTCTCCAATCACGCGGGCGGCAAGAGCCGGTCCAGGAAACGGCATCCGGTTGTATACGGATTCTGGTAGACCAAGCGCCTCTGCCACTCTTCGCACGCCGTCCTTTCGCAGCTGTATCAACGGCTCTATGATTCTGTATCCAAACGTCTTCTCGGGGTCGATTCCAAGCTGCTCAAAAACATTGTGCTGCCTCTTGATCCCTGCGACGGTCTCATCCACATCGGTCAGGATCGTTCCCTGCAGGAGGTGCTTTGCCCCGCTTTCCTTGACGAGCCTGCCAAAGACATCCCTGTAAAACGTCTGGGTGATTGCTTCTCTCTTCTCTTCAGGGTCGGTAATCCCGCTGAGCGCATCGAAGAACTCGGTCCTGGCATCGATTATCTCCACGTTAACGTCGAGTTTTTTGAATATCGAAGCAATCCGTTCTGGTTCACCCTGCCTCATGATGCCATTGTCAATGAAATACGTCCTTAAACGATCTCCCAGAGCACGATGTCCCAGCATGGTGACGGCAGATGAATCGACGCCTCCTGACAGGGCGTTTATCGCAAGACCATCTCCGACGGTTCTGGATATCTCATCCACCTTTTGTTCTATAAAATCTTTTGTATTTAGAGCTTCTACGGTTATCTCTTCCATTGTGCCAGTCTCCGATCGGTTGCGTGTGTTGACGATCAATGCTATCAGGATATTTAAACCTATACCCGCCGCAGGCTTGCTGCTGAACTCATTTGCTACGGCGCAGTGATGCTAAAAATAAGACCCGGATGTGAGCGATTCGTTCGCGGGGTATTGTTTCGCAGCAGGTCTATTTTATGAGATTCATGACGCCTCTTTTCAGTACAGATCGATCCGCCCGACTGCCGCCTGCAGGATCATGAGCCCGTCAAGAGAGGTTATCTCTCCATCGCGGTTCACATCAGCGGCGGCATCGTACTCGCGGCTTTCTGCTGCGATCTGGAGCGCTATTACCGCGTCTGCGGTGGTGACCTTGCCGTCGTGGTCGAGGTCGCCTCTCAGCGGTGCAGCGTTCTCCACCCTTACAACTATAATCGCCTCACCCTCATTACCTGCCCCGTCAACCATCGTTGCTCTGATGAAGTAATATCCATCTGCTACCTCTGTAGTATCCCATGCTGCAGCCCATCCTCCCTCAGGACTTGTCACACTGGCTATTTCAACCCACCCGGGACTTTCAAAAGACCCTTTCTCTGATACAGTCACCATCATCGAAGCGTTTCTCCATCCATTGACATCAGGGCGGTAGAGGCTGCCATTCTCGTGCATGCTCACATTACTCACACTACCGTACGTCGGGCACATAATATCCACCTCATGACTCCCATCCGCTCTTTCGGTATTGTTGACCGATCTACCAGTAACCCAGTGACCACGGGTGTTATTGTCCCACTCATAGCCCCATAGCACATCCTCTCTATTCGTCTCCAGCTCATCTCTGTATCTTGCAAAGGTCAGTCTGCTTTTGTTTGTCTCGATACCAACCTTGAGACCATGCGGATTATCGCACCCGTATCCACGCTCTTTCAGATAATCCTCGATCCCTTTTTTGAAATTGGAATCCTTGGTGCCGTTCTCATCAGTCTTCATCAATCTCGCCAGTCTTTCGACCAGTTGAGACTGGTTGATCGTTCCGTTTCCTGTGATATTTGAATATCCGTGCACATCCCAGTATTTGAGGCAACTTGCTGCCGCGGTTGGTCCACAGCAGACCCTGGAGAGGTTTTTACCGCTTATGTTCCGGCAGTAATTGAACTGAATCTTCTCCTCGATATCCTTCTCATAGTACTCTGTCTTGTTTGAGTATTCCCAGAGAACCCGACTTACGTCTTCATCGGCAGAATACGTGCTGAGTTGGATGGTACCGCGAACCACATCTTCATCCAGAGGCTTACGTATCTCTGGTATGGGTGGCGTGGGGTCCAGATAGACGCTTATCTGTGCGGTTCCAAATCCTTCCAGACCATACATCTCCACTTTGAGATGATACAGCCCCTCTTTCATATCAGAAGCGTTCCAGTAAACACTCCAGCCATCTCCCCAATCCGATGCCCGGGCGAGTTCTCCTCCGACCGTTGGCTCGCTCCCATCATCATCGATACCTGTGTACGTCCAGTTCACACCATCAGAAGAATACGAGAACCTGGCATAGCTCACTTCTCGCCCGCTTGCCTCCCCTGCCCATAGCGTGATGTTGTCATAGACCAGAGAGTTGTTAGATGGTGTTACAAAGAACGGTTCGAGAGATGGCTTTGTAACGAAGAAGATCTCACTGTTTATCTCCTCTGTGATGTTTGCTTCCTCTGTATTGCCGAGGTTATCCAGACTGTAGTATCCAAGGATATGGATGCCGTCACCATTCAGTGTAAATGGTCCTGTATATTCGTTCGATGTCCAGTATCCAGTACCCTCATAGTAGTCCAGATATATCGTGGAATCTGTGCCAGACCAGCATCTGACTTCGCTATTATTTGAACACTCCTTCAAACAAAATTCCTCTATAAGCAGATCATCGATTCGGAAGGGGAAAGGACCGGTGCTTTTGTTATATCTGTAACACTCACTCTTCTCATCGTAATCATAATTTCCAAATGCAGCAATAAACTTAAGATTCATGCAGGATAGGTCGAACTTCTCAACAGGTATGCGTTTCCCACCTTTATATTCGGATATGGTCACGCTCACCTTTTTTGGGAACAGTAGAGGACCAAAACCGAACTTTATGGATTTATCAGGGCTGATCGTATGTATAAAACTTCCTATGGTGCCCCCTTCCTTATATTTCATCTTGACGTGATACCTCTTCTCGGTGTTGTTGTTTCTCAGAATAATATATTTTATCCTGCAGCAATCATCAGAGCCGTTTAAGGTGATGGGCGTTTCGTTTGTAACGAGCGTAACCAACCGCTCCTCCCCAAAGACGGTGGTATTTACAACATAACCTGGCTTTCCAACCGTTTTGCTCGTAGCCGGGGCTTCGTTGTCGACCAGATGCGTCTGACTATGCATGGGTTCTGTGTTATTGAGGAGATCGACAGCGTAATACTCGATATGATGCATGCACTTCCCGGGAAGCGTGAAATTTACAGCGCAGCCCTCGGAATCACTGGACATGACCTCAACCACTCCAGGTCCACAATATTCCCTCGTCCAGTTGTCCCATGTCCCGTTGTTCCATATCCGGTAATAGATCGAATCGACGCCTATACCATCTCCATCATCTGCGCTAAGCTCGATTTCAGTATCTGAGGTCAGATAATACCCTTCCTCATATTGGGGCATACCTATTGCCTTGGTTGTGGAGGGGGCATCGTTGTCCACCGTTATCCAGATCATGTCCGAGGCGCAATTGCCTGTTTCATCCATTGCTGTCGCCATCAGAAGGTAGCTTCCATCCTCTGTGCTCGCTGTATCCCAGTCGAAAGAGAAGACTGGAATTTCAGCGGACGGGCAACAATAGCCGATCGGTCTCCAGTCGCAAGGGGTGGTCCGGTTTTCTTTCAGTGCCTCCCATAATTCTTCATAGGCTGTTTTTGGAGAGAAAACGATCATTCCACCGATCTTCTGACCATCTTTCGAAAGTTCAGGGTAATATTTTTCAAGTCCGGTTATCTCCCCATTTCCGTCCATCTCCACCTCCCTGTAGCCGGTATCGTCGTTGTGATCCATGAAATCTATCTTATACGGTGGCAGTTGCGCCCATATACATCCATCCGGTGTCCACCATATCTCAAGAGTCGGTAAGAAACTGTTTGCTGTGACTGCGTGCCCCCAATCATCGCCATTCTGTTTCTTTCCTTCCAGGAGAAGGAGAATGTCCTCGTGTGGGAGCATCGTCCTGTAGAATTTTACCCAATCTGTGTTTTCGGGCAGCGTTTCATAAGTAGCCGTCTTTTCCCTGCCAAAAGTTTTGACCACGAAATCTTCCTTCATCTTCGCAGTTTTTCTCTCTTTTACATAATCCTTTAACCCTGCAACCATCTCGGTGTCTTTTGTGAGGTGTCTTCCTATCGTACCTGGCGGGTCTATGTTCCCGGTCTTAAACATCTGGTTCATCTTTTCAGTCAAATTTTCCGGGTCTTCCAGTTCTCCGGGGACGAGGTCATCGAAGGGTTTTTTGCCGGTTTCATCTGTGTAGTTGTTCAACCACAGAAGAGAAGCGGCGGCTGACGCCGGCCCACAGCCATACCCCTGTGGAGTGTGCGGGACATCTTTCGCAACTTCTGATGACCCATCCACTTCCACTCTGAAGATGGAGAATATCATGCCGCTGACATCCTCATCTTCGGTGGTAGCACTGATCATGAGAGTGCCGTCGACCGCCTGGTCGAATACTGGCTTAAGAATCGTTGGAGAAGGTGGCGTCGGGTCTAAATAAACCATGATCTGGCTCTGCCCGGTTTGTCCCAGAACATCGGTCATCGTTGCTCTGATCTGATACCAGCCTTCAGCAATACCGGTGGTATCCCAGACCGCACCCCAGCCATCCAAACCTGCGTCATAAGTTTCGCGGGGATACGTATTTGCACGACCGTCGCGGTCTATCGATATCTCATGCCACGTCACTCCATCTCTTGAATACTCGAAGAACGTGGATACTATGTCGTCTGCATTCAGCGCCTCTACTGCCCCGATACCGGTAACATCAGAGATCCAGGAGCCATTGTAAGGATTGTAGATCTCTGGTTCTGGAGGGGGGTTACCCAGATACACCAGTCCAGCGTCGGGAGCCAGGTCCCCTATAGAAGCACCATTGAACGTTTCTGTCTTTATCTTCCATGGCAGGAGGTCACCTGATGCATCAAGCTCGGTTATTGGTATCGAGATATGAACGATGAGTGTGGAGGTCATGCCCCATGTCGCATCCGTGTGTTTTACGTCCCAGCCCCATGACTCGTAAGTCGCTCTTTCCATCTTCCATTTCCTTGCCGTTGAGTCGTAAATAAGAGAATACATCGTGTCCACATCTGCAACAGGGTAATAAGGGCAGTTATCATCCGGATCATTGTTTTCGTCCATTAAAATTGTCCAGAAGACGGTATTTTCCAGTGGTGGGATGCCACCGTTTGCTGTGATACGAAAATCCAATGAATCCGCTGTTCTGTTCACCTCGCCCATGATAACGTCCACGTAGCCGAGATAGCTCTCAGGAGGTACCGGAACTCCGGTGTAGATGTAGATCAGGTCACCTGCCGGGTCGGTGAATGAAGATGAATCGTCGGCTGCGCTGACCATGCAACAGGTAGCCAGAAGGATCATGCATGCTAACATATGAGCTATTGTTCTCAATCTACCACCTTCAGATAATCAAGACCACACCACGCTCATATACTCAATCGTATTAAAGATTTCGGCAGAGTCTGTGTTGTGAGTGTTTGGTTTTTTGGGTTTCCAAAGTTGAGATA
>DTYY01000077.1 GCA_012961645.1 Methanosarcinales archaeon
ACACCGGATATGAGTATGGTTGATCTTGGCAAAAATGGTGCGTAAGTTGGGGTTGAGTTTATAGTGTATATGCCACACAAAAAACTACAGGATAGCTTAAGTTTACGGGTATGACCTATTGCGGTATTAGTTGTTACAAGTACCAGATGTCCTTTACGTTTCTTGCCCGATATTACAGCTTTTCTGTTCTCGTATTTCCTTCGAAAATCATGGCGTACTTCGTTACATGTCAGTAATGCAGCAACAATCTTACCTCCTAACAGGATGTTGTATGGCGGAACAGCTCCAAGAATATAAGCATCAAGAATGTGCCATAGACGGTCTTCTTTCTGATCTTTCGACCACCCAATCCAATCGTCGCGTGTTTTTAGCCCTATGACTGGATCAGACAGGCCAAAAATACCAATGAGTTTGTTGTTAGAAGAATCCATCACAAGATAGCGCATTCTACGCCCGTAACCTTGCGAGACAGGGATACTCCATAAATAGGTTACGTAACGAAAAAGGTCTCGATGCCATAGTGTTTTTTGTACTTCTATGAGTTTTGGAGATATAGAATTTACATCGATATCTTCACCATTTGCAAAAAAATCGAAGATTTTTTCTTCTTTTTTGTTTATCCATTCTCTATTCGAGTGGAGAACATGATACCGACGATCTTCGTGAAAGATCCGAATCGAATTTTTATCAAGCGAATTTGGGGGTTTAAATTTGCCATTTGAATCTTGTACATATCCAAAACTAATGAGTTTAGATATTATTTTCTGCCGAAGTTCGGATGTTTTTTGTGTCCCGTCAGTCACACCCTCACCACATGCTTCAGCACCGCATCCCCGATCTCAACACCCAGATCGGCTGCGATCACAGGACATTTCGCAAGGAGCATAAAGAAGATGTTACCACCCTCCTCGCTTATCGATTCGTAGTTTCCCTGCCCTTTGCTGATGATCATGTCAGCTGATCGATATGCGGCAACGAACTCTGTATCGCATCGCGCAAGAATCGTGCCTGGCGTATCTGCTGTCGTAATGACCTCTGCAAGCGAGTCGATCCCGCAAAATATCGCGTCATCAATCGTCGCATCGTTGATGATCGGCTTCTTCTTGACAGCATACACGATATTGGCATGATCCTTGATCTCTTCGATGAGTATACGATCAAAAACCACCTCTCCAGCATTATCTGCAAGGTAAAGAATGTTCTTCGATTTTTTGAGTGATTGCACGAACTCGGGATAGTCATTTATTGTAAATTCCCTATTCAATGTATCATTTATCGTTTTTTTGATGTTGAACTGGATATCTGCCCCGAAGTCGATGATATTTCCGGCGATCGCAAGTTTTACCGCGGTGAAGAGCCGATCTTCTGATTCATCCACGATATCCTTGAGACATGGATACATCTCCATCGCAACGTCGTTATATTTTGCTTTGAGATCCTTGTAAGGATCATCGCAACCAGTGATATCATGTACGATGGAGTACACGGTGTGCGCAATGGATGGTGGGCTCTTGTTAAGCGGCATGTCCAGTAACTCCCGCATCACCGATTTCAGCACCTTTTCCCGCACTGCCGGATCATCAGTCACCATCCCTGCGGCGCTAAGCGATTGCCTCAGAAGGCAGGGGATACATTCGAGTTTTGACTTCACAAGACCCCTTCCATGATATTTTTAAGTTTCAAAATCGCCTCTTTCTCGCGATTGCCGCCGCATATCTGAACAATCATATCATAATGCCCGATCAGATCGAGATATCCCGGATCTCTCTTCAACTGATATCGTGTGGCATGTACAAGCGATTCTATGACTGCATTAAAACCCCTGTTCACGCATACAGGCGGTTTATTGCAAACTACCCCTTTAACAGGGGTCAATTCAAATAGATTCCCTTTTGACCGCTCACATTCAAACAGCAGCCAGGCATTCGCGTTTTTCAGGACGGGGCACTCCATTTCATCAGGATATTCGAACACATCCAGATCAAGATCTCCGAATGTGGACTCCACATACATGACCGGGTCGTGCATGATATTTGCGACGATCTCGCCTGTCTCAGTGACGTTTTGCCGCGTGTGTGATCCATAGAAGAGCCGCACACAGATCTGATCGCTGCTCTGATTCCTGATTATACCGATGGGTGCTGCATTCGGGATGCCTGATTCCGATCTCGTCGTTGCGATTACTTCAGAGATTCCATCGAGGATTCCGAAGTCGCCTGGGTCTACGCGGCTCACATTTCAATGGTTGGTTCTCCACATTCTTAAAGTACTCACCGGTCGTCTGATCTGCAAGATCCAGGCCCTCCCTTCAGCGGTGGTGAAAAGCCACCATTACAGGTTACATCGATTCCACATCCTCTGTTTCGCCTCACCCGATCTCCATGCCGACCCAGTCCATGTTCCTTGCAGCATCAGCAACAGCTTCACCGTTGCCGCGCAGATATCCAGTCACCGTCTTTAACACCTGAACCGCAGTCGGGTGCATCATCATGAAAAGATCGACACCTGCAAGAGCAAGCGCAAGTCCTGTTGAGATCTCCCAGATGGGTCCCCTGTACTCGCGGGGTCCCCAGTCAGAATCCTCCCTGATCGGCGAGGCGACCATCCACGACTCTCTTGCACCCCACGCGTTCGTGGTTCCTGACGACATCGGGAAGTTCAGTTCCGGGTCTCCGATGAGTCCTGCAAGCCGGATGCGCTCGATATTCGAGTATGCATAATCAAGACCGTAGCCAAGCGCTGCGGTCGTCGGATCCATCACGATGTCACTGCGCTTTACGTCGCACTGTTTCATCAGCTTGCGGTTGAGCTCCTTCTGCGAATTGATCTCGAGCTGGGTCCACGAAAGAATCGCATGTCCGTATTCCTTTGCAGCGGCTGCGATGCGCTGGTAGTCCATGTTCAGGTTTGCAGAAGCGATCAGGCACCGTTCGCCCTCGGCAACCTCGGCTGCCTTCTCAAGAACCTCTGGATCCTTATCAGGATTTCCCGAGCCTCCGATGATGATCGGAACATCGACCGCCTGCAGCACATCCTCGACCACCTTCGAGGCTTCGGACGCCGGCGTGTCCTTGATTGTGGGATCGGTGCTGATCAGGTGAACCGTGACCAGATCCGCGCCAAAGGTCGAGACCGCCTTCTTCGCCCACTC
>DTYY01000078.1 GCA_012961645.1 Methanosarcinales archaeon
CCGACGTCGATTACGGTGGCAGCCCCCTTCTGCCGGTCAGCAAGATAGACGGCACCTTTCGAGTTCACTGTGACCTCTTCCTGGACCAGATCGGCGTTGAACGGTTCTTTCAGGAGAAATCTGCCGTAACCGGTGACGCCGAGTGCCTGAATCGCATCCCTATCGACACCTGATTCCTTAAGAGCGGTTGAGTAAGCCTCCTCTGCGCTCTTGAGCACATCGGTGGAAGCGACCCAGCCAAATCCAAGAATCTTGTTGTTCTCCATCACAACCGCCTTCGTGGTGGTCGATCCTGAGTCGATTCCTGCCGTAAGCCCGCTCTGTGACTCGCGTGCGAGCAGGCTGCGCCTCTTTGCGATGGTGGTGAGCGCCTCCATCCTTGTAAGGAGCGTCTCTGCTGTTGTTCGCTCGGTATAGGAGTAACTGATCACAGGAAGCCCTGATCTCTCATGGATGTATCTACGGATCTCGTTTCTGACGAGCGCCCCCTCTGCACATCGAAAACACGTTCCGATGAATACGGCGTCAGCCGTGGTGTGCCCCTCGACGACCGAGATTGCGCGGGCAAGCATCAGTTTAAGGTCGGGACTCGTCACCTTGAGCCCGAACTTTGCCTCTGCTGCTTCAACTTCCTCGAGATCGATGTCCGGGAAGATGATCTTCGCGCCAACCTGCTCTGCTGCCGATTCAATCTCGCCCTGAATTCCTGTGTATTCGGAGCCGCACGAGATCTGCGCTATCTCAATTTCACTCATTCTTCGCCTCCTTTGCCCCCTCAAGCCCTTTCGAGAATTCAGATATCTGATACACAAAGTCCTTTGCTGCATCATCTGATGTCGGATAGTCCAGTTCGAGAATCGGGACATGCTTTGCGCGAATCAGGAATCCGACGAGTTCGCTTGTTCGCTGGCAGCCCATGCACCCGAATCCGATCGGCGCATCCTCGACAAGAATCGCAGCTTCCGCATCATCGATCAACGGGTCAAGGAGCGACATGCGACCGCGAACGCCTGCAGGAACCTCGACAGCAGCATACTTGAGCCCGATCTTCGGATCCTCTGGTGTGATGTCCAGCGGCGGAGAGTCGATCCCTGCCGTGGTAACCTTCTTTCGGATCTCCTGCATGATTGCAAGGGGCTTGTGACCGAAACGTTCGACCAGATCATAGAGGATCAAACTGTTGCTGGGGTAAATGAAGATTTTCGCCATATTTTCGCCTCATTGACATGTCATGGTCGATTCTGGCGACTTCTGGTATATGAATATATCTGCGCACCTTGCGTTTTTTGGCAGTTCTGCAATACTGTTACTTCTGAATACGACGCAAGATATCCTGATTCCCGTCCAGTCTCGCCAGAGCATCGCTCAGCCGTGCATACATATCGAGACTCAGGATCACCCCGTCCACACCCGAAGTATCACAGAAATCGCTTCTCATGAAGATCGCATTCCCGAGCAGATAGAGTGTCGGGAAGACCTCTCTTACCTCGGAGTCGGGTGGTGAAAAACCAAGACTCTCCAGATCAAAGATCTCCCGAAGTTTCAGTTCCAGCGGCAAGTTGCAGAGATTTGCACATTCTGGCGGCGTCTTCTGGTGGAACCGGGCTGTGTGGCAGCTCCGCGCATAAGCGACCAACGCATACTCAAAATGCGCATAGACTGGAGTGTCAAGTCGCTTTGCCGCAGCAATGGTTCTCGGGAGCAGATCGGTCTCGATTCCCGCGATACCCATCTTCCGGAGGATTGTATAAGTTCTCGAATAGTTGAGGTTGGTCTGGAGATACGCATCCCTCACATATTCGCTCTCGCTGCGCAGGAGGTGATCTACCCACGGGCATGATTCTGAGGTATGCACGATGCCCCTCCCGGCAACAGGACTCTTGATATCGCATGAATGGAGAATCCCGAGATCGTTTACTACGGTGCGGAAGTTTCGGATACCGCAATCGGTCAGTTCCCCTGTTACTTCATTTATGTATGCGCATACCCGGTCAAAGTGCTTCTGTGGAGTTATCGGGGTAACCAGCGTTACGCCATCGATGCAATCGAGATCGGCTGCTCGCAA
>DTYY01000079.1 GCA_012961645.1 Methanosarcinales archaeon
AAAGTGTGGCTAATGCTATTGATTTTTATGGGGAATTGAGTTCTCAAAGTTGGGGTACAGCATACCATGACACATACTTGCTGATGACAGCGAGCACCGTCATCATGGCGATTGCCGCCACCAGATAGAATGACCCCGAAATCCACGGGTTCACCTGCCTGCTTTCTGCAGTGTCATCTGGCGTGATCGGTTTAGGCAATGGTGCCGGTCGAGTTGCGAAGTCTCTCTCTTCCATACCGCTTTTCTGCATTCGTCCCCTGCGCTCTTCTTCGGGTTCAACGCCGTTGAGCAGTTCTTTGACATTGACTTCTTCGCTATGCCCTTCTGGGATGAAATAGTCTTTGTTCTTCTCTTCCAAAACTAACAGATGCCTGTAATCGACCACAATCTCCGGATGGTCAGGCAGTGGCACCTTCTCTTCGGGTTCGATTCCCGGGATGGTCTCGTGAATGTAATCGAAATTGGAACGGATGACGCCAAGAAAGGTGCGCCGGGTCTGCTCTCTGCCACTGACCCAGATAAAGATCTTCTTATCCTCCTTATCCGCCTTGACCAGTGCTTTGTTCCCGCTAACCTTGTCCTCCAGCATAACCCCGCTGCGCCAATAGGTATTTTCGCAGATAGATGGATGCATGCGCACGATAAAGCGTGAGATGATGCTTCCCGGAAGCACATCGTAATGATACTGAAAAGTCAGTGCGCCGTCCCATTCGCCTGTATATGATTCTCCCTTGGGGAGGAGGTCTGGAATCAGGAATCTCTGATACGGAAAGTCCTCGAAAGCAAAGCAGAGTTCGAATTTGCGCATCATATCCATGATGAAGAGGTGTTTATCACTGGGATATTCGGAATAGTCCAGTATCCGGTTCAGCATTTCCCATTCCAGAACACCCTCCATCTGGAACAAATCCTTGGAGTTTAGAATCCTGTAAACACCGTTTGTGACCCATTCAGGGTTCAGGATATTGGTGTCTTTAAGTCTGGGATCCTCCCGAAAGTTCAGGATGATGCCCAGATCGTGGAGTAAATTGATCAGTGTACGCTGACTGAGATCGTCGGTTACGCCTTCGGTCTGGCACATGCTCAGATACTCCTGATAGGGAATGTAATCCTCTTCCATCTCTTCCAACCGATTCTTGACAGCAGACCATGTGGTCAGTAACGGATCGTGGATATGATCGAGCAAGCCGACCTCTCTTCCGATGACCTCTTTCAGTTCATCGATGCCACCACCTGTTTTGCAGGAGACCTCGCAAATGTCTTTGATGCTTCTGTACTTTGCCATAAGCCCCCGCCTATCCACATCAAGCGGCTGCTCGTCGATCTTATTGCCGACGATGATGACCGGAGAGTCCCCGCCGAAGCTCTTGATGATCTTTAGCCAGTACTCGATCCGGTTCTCCTCGTCTCCGAGCCGCGCATCCAGAACGAGCAGATAAAGGCTACGTTTGGTCAGGAAGAACTGATGTGTAGCGTGCATGATCTCCTGCCCGCCAAAGTCCCACACATTGAGCCCGATCTTCTGATCATCGACCGCAACCTGCCACTCTTCGATCTCGATACCCTCGGTCTTCTCTTCATGCGGGTCAAACTCATCCCACAGCATACGCTTCACAAGCGAGGTCTTGCCAACACTCCCCTGTCCGACAAGGAGCATCTTTGCCTCGTTTAAGGGCTTCGTCGCACCTGTTTCGTGCTGCAGATAATAGTTGATGATGGTTACGGGTTCGTCTGTTTTCTCTAAGATTTCAGGGGGGATCGGAAGTGGGTTGTCTCTGAGGTCAAGCGTTGTCAGGCTGGTCAGTTCACCAATCACAGGAGGAAGAGCGGTCAGCTGGTTACCCGAGAGGAAAATCTCCGTCAGGTTGGTCAGTTCAGTGATCTCAGGAGGGAGAACAGTCAGCTGGTTACGCGAGAGGTCAAGATATGCCAGATTGGTCAGTTTAGCAATCTC
>DTYY01000080.1 GCA_012961645.1 Methanosarcinales archaeon
CGGAAGATGGCGGACTTCACCAGAGTTCTCGTTGTCGCAATCCTCGCAATCACGGTTCTCAATTTTGTACTGGCGGTATGGTTCGGAATTCCGATGAGCAAGGCGTTTTTAGCGTCCGTGTCTCTTGCAGTCGCAGCGATTCCAGAGGGACTGCCAGCAGTGATGACGATGGCTCTTGCGATCGGTGTTACCGCGATGGCACGAAAGAGTGCAATCATAAAGCGGCTGCCTGCCGCAGAGACCCTTGGATGCACCACCGTGATCTGCTCTGACAAGACCGGAACGCTCACAAAGAACCAGATGACGGTGTCATGGGTCTACTCCGGGGGAAAGGACTACATGGTGAGCGGGGTTGGATATGAACCGGTTGGAGAGTTCACCCCGGCTCAGTTGACTGAGGAACTTATCGAGACACTGAAAGCGGGCCATCTCTGCAATGACGCAAGTATCGTGGGAGAAGACGGTTATCACATCATCGGTGACCCGACCGAAGGCGCACTCCTCGTCTCTGCGATGAAAGCGGGCATCGGAGGAGCTGCAGGAGACGCAGAACCATTGCAGCGGCTGGACGAGATACCGTTTGATTCTGAGCAACAGTACATGGCTACGCTGCACGAGGGGGGCGGAAAGCGCATTTTGTATGTGAAGGGCTCGCCCGAGCGGATTCTGGAGATGTGCCAGACCCGGATGGTCGATGGCAGCATCGAACCGATAAACAAGGTTGAGATACTGCAGAAAGCAGATGAAATGGCAGAAGAAGCGCTGCGTCTGCTTGCAATGGCGTATAAGGTAGTATCTTCTGAGAGTGATTCGATCGGCAGAAACGATCTCACCGACATGACCTTCCTTGGTATCCAGGGGATGATCGATCCGCCACGAGAGGAGGCGATCGATGGGGTTACGAAATGCAAGAAGGCAGGGATACGAGTTGTGATGGTGACCGGGGATCATGCAAGTACAGCAAGAGCTGTCGCCCACAAACTCGGAATCGATTCTGGAAGCGCTGTTACCGGAGAGAAACTATCACAGATGAACGATCACGAACTCTATGATGTCGTTTCGGATGTCTCGGTCTATGCACGTGCCCCACCCGAACAGAAGTTCAGGATTACAAAAGCCCTGCAGGGGCACGGAGATGTCGTTGCGGTAACAGGCGACGGCGTCAATGATGCACCAGCACTGAAAAGCGCTGACATCGGAGTTGCCATGGGAATCACTGGAACCGAGGTGAGCAAGGAGGCATCAGACATGATCCTTGCCGATGACAACTTCGCAACGATCGTCTCTGCCGTCGAAGAAGGCAGATATGTCTATGATAACATCAAAAAGGTCATTCTGTACACGCTTCCAACAAATGGCGGTCAGGCGCTGCTCGTTCTCGGGGCGATACTGCTTGCGCCGTTTTTAATACTTTTTGAAGACCGCCTTCCGCTCGAACCGGTGCAGATACTCTGGATCAACCTATTTGATGCGGTGGCACTCGCGCTCCCCCTCATCAAAGAACCGATGGAGAAGGATCTGCTCAAGAAGCCTCCGAGGAACCCGGATGAACGGATCACTGACCCCCCGTTTGCAAGGAAAGTCGGGCTGGTCTCAATCATGATGGCGATCTCAGGGTTTGCGATGTACTACCACTACGGGATGCCTGCGATCGATGGATCAGTGATAGTGGATGATCGCCTGCTCACACAGGCGCAGACCGCGGCATTCACAACCGTTGTGCTGTTGCACCTCTGCTACGTCGTAACCGCACGATCAATAACAAAATCCGCATTCACGTTCAGCCCGTTCTCTAACAGATGGCTGCTTGCAGGGATGGTGCTCACCATTGTGACGCAGCTTACAATCGTCTATGCACCACCTTACATCGGGATCAATCCGCTCAAAACAGCGCCGCTCCCGCTTGATTGGTGGTGGCTCATAGTCCTCTTCGCACTTCCCGGTTTTTTTGTGATCGAGATCGAGAAGTGGCTTGCGAAACGGTCTAAAAGAGCGTGGTAGCGGATGAGAGCTGTGGGGATATCAAAACAATACATGAAAAATACGCTGAATACATAAAATCTACGGAAATATGGAAAACGCGCCTTTTACTGTTACTGTCATTCACGGAGGTCCTGATGCTCCAGGAGAAATGGCTCCGGCAGCAAGGGAAATATCTCTTATCTGGGTCCTCCATCAGCCTCACTTATCGAACGATGGGACTATGTTTTGTATAATATATAATATATTCGGAAGTATGACCATTCAGAACCACGGGCGATGGAAGAAAACTTCAATCATCTCTATTTCGTTACCATATCCTTAAACTTATTTTTTGCTTCTTCAGTACTTCCGAAACTACCGAGTTCCGAACACAATTCTCAGCCACGCCACC
>DTYY01000081.1 GCA_012961645.1 Methanosarcinales archaeon
ACGTTGCGATTGTCGGTGCAGGACCTGCTGGCTGCACTGCCGCAAGATACGCGGCAGAAGAGTGCAGCGTCCTTCTCATCGACAGGAAAAAGACGATCGGTGTGCCTGTGCAGTGCGCGGGCTTTCTTCCGAAGTACGATGAACTCGAGGAACTGATGCCTGATGCGGATCTTCCCGACACATTCAGGTACCCGGAGAGTTGCACATATACAGAGACCGGGTACCAGCGGTTCATCGCACCGACCGGCGATACCAAAGAGTTTGATGTGGAGGCTGATGTGCTCGACCGGAAGCGTTTCGATCAGTATCTCGCAGAAAGAGCTGTCAAAGCAGGCGCAGACCTCCGCATCGGAACAAGGATTGTCAAAATCGACGTTAAATCGATCGAGATCAGGGGGATGTGGGGCAGCCACACCATCAGCGCTGATGTGATCATCGGCGCGGACGGTCCGGGTTCGTTCGTGGCAAAAGCAGCAGGGCTTACCAGAGTCAAGGACGATCCAATGGGGCTTGCTCATGCGATAGCGTACGACATGGCAGGAGTTGAGATCGATTTTCAGGCTGTAGAGATGTACTTTGGCAGAAACTACGTGCCTGGCGGGTATGCATGGATCATCCCGCACGGTGGGACTTCTGCAAACGTCGGGATGGGGATCAGAAAACCGTTGTGCGAGCCAGGCGTAACGTTTCGTGATTATCTGCACCGTTTCATAGAGGAGCACCCGATCGCATCTGAGAAATTGGAAGGGGGGAAGGTTACATCCGTCATAGCTGGAATGGTTCCGGTCGGCGGCGTACAAGAGAAGACATGCACCGGAAACGTCATGATTGCAGGCGACGCTGCAGGGCATCTGATTGCGACGAACGGTGGCGGGATACCGACTGCGATGGTCGCGGGGATGGTTGCGGGCAGGACTGCGGCAGATGTCGTGAACAGCAGATGCGGAATCGAGGAGTACGAAACAAGATGGCGGAGAGAGATCGGGATGCAGATCAAGACATCGGTCTATGTGCGGAGGCTGATGGACAGCCTGATGCGATCAGATTCGATGATGACAGCGGCTATGAATATGATCTCGCCTGCGCACATGAAGGCGCTCCAGCGGGGGCAGCTTCCGGATGCTGTGAAGCGGCTGCTTCTCGGGATGCAGAGGAGGACCCGTCCGTTCTGAAAAAACCGCTGTGGGCTCACACCAGCAAAATACCTCCTGCTCAGCGACACCACCCTCTGCCACCCTGTCAACAAGTTCAAGACGATTGAATTTACCGTAAGCCATTAATACCGTAAGGCACCAATATTTTCCATAATGGGGTTTGGTATATCCATCGCTACAGCAACCATCGCTATTGGTCTAATCCTGACTGCAACCGTGTATTATGAACGTGTCAGCGATAGCTACGAGTTGCTGCAGGATGCCAGAGACGAACAACAGGCGCGTATGCTTTCTGAACTGGAAACAGAGATCGAGATCTACAATACGTCTTCATGCAGCTACGAAGACAGAGGGATAATCGCTGACAGCGCAAGCGATATCTTCTACATTAAAAATACCGGAACATTGACAATCGACAAATCAAAACTTATAGTGATCATAAATGGAGTGATAGCAGATCATACGTGGTCTGGCCGGCTGTACCCCGGAAAGAAATTCCCGACAACGACGTTTACTCTGGATAGTGGCGATGTCGTAAAAATAGTGACAGAGAATGCAAGGTCTGCATGCGCGGAAGTGGTGTGAATGGCTGGGGAATCCGCATCGCAGGCGATCTTCTTCATCGCATCGGTGATCATCGCATCGGTGATCGTGATCGCGCTCTACGGCGTCACAGGCTCGGTATCAGGCGCCCTGGTGGTCAGGAACAGTTATCTCGCCGACCAGATGAGGGGCGATATCGAGATCATCAACGATCCAGGCGCGAGCACGCAGCCAGGGTTGTATGTATTAAACACTGGAAAGACCGAATTTGACAATTCGACCGATTCTATCGCAGTTCTGGTCAATGGAGTATATCAGACGATCCTCACATCAAATATCGAGAACGATGACGGGGATCTGCAGTGGGAACCTTCTGAAGTGGTGAATCTCACATTTTCAGGAGTTGATCTCTCTGGAAAGTCTATAAAAGTTGTTGTTGCAAACGGAGTACTGGATACAGAGCAATTATGAGGTTAAAACAAGATTGCAGTGCGGACACCGGGATCAGCACGTTGATTTTGTTTATTGCGATTGTTCTGATGGCTGTGCTCGTGGTTACGCCGCTCTTAAACACGTCGGGAGTGTTCACACGGAAGGCTGTGCACACCGGTGAGGAGACGAGGGAACATATCAGCACCGGCGTTGCCGTCGTCTCGGTGAGCGGGCAGACGACCGACAATTCGACGAAGGATCACGGCATCACTCGTTTGAATATAATCATCGAGCCGATCGTCGGAAGCGAGATCATAGACCTTGATGCCACAATCATCAGTGTCAGGGCAGCCGGCAGTCCTCCCGCGATCCTCAGGTACAACCAGACGTCTGATTCTTATGAAGACGGGTTTTTTAATGCCAGCCGGTGGCTGCACATCAGCGAGGGCACCGAAGCCGACCGGATGAATGATCCGTACATCAAGTATGGTGATATGGTCGAGCTTGGCATTAATACGACGGCATCTGCAACTGATTTCAGTCCGAACGTCGATGTCGCGATCGAATTTCTGCTCGAGAACGGTTTCAATATGAAAGTCGGGTTCAGGACGCCTCTGATGTATCCTGTTTCTGATGAGTATCTTGAACTGTATTAGTTTTCTTTCTGGTCCGGGAGATCTGATTAACACTCAAAACCGCCCCATGCCCCGATAATCTTAAGTGTGCACGAACTCTATGGACGTCTTGGTGATCTTCTATGATCAGCGTAAACAAATATGGGTACAGAGCATTCGTGGAGATGCTTGACAACGCAGAGGAATTGAATATTGAAGTATCTGAGTTGAGCAACGGCGCGACCGTTGTGGATGCTGGCGTGAATGCGCCGGGAGGGTATGGTGCCGGAATGTATTTATCAAGGCTATGCCTTGCAGATCTGGCTGATCTAAGGTTCATATCCTACCAGCTTGGCGACTACACCGTTGCCGGCATTCAGGTTGCAACAGATCATCCGCTTATCGCATGTATGGCATCCCAGTATGCCGGTTGGAGGCTCATCGTCGGAAAGTACTTTGCCATGGGCTCAGGTCCTGCACGGGCGCTTTCCTTAAACCCGAAGGACCTTTATGAAGAGATGGGATATAAGGATTCGTCAGACAAAGCAGTTATCGTGCTTGAAACCGACAAACTTCCGCCAGAAGAGGTTGCAGACAAGATTGCAACCGACTGCGGTGTCGATACAAAGGATCTGTACATCGCAGCCGCGCCAACGTCCTCGATTGCAGGATCCGTGCAGATCTCTGCCAGAATCGTTGAGACTGGGATGCACAAGATGCATGACCTCGGCTTTGACATCAGCTCGGTCAAGCACGGATTCGGTATCATCCCGATCTCGCCGATCGTGGGCGATGACACCAAATGCATGGGTTCGACCAACGACTGCATCATATATGGAGGCAAGACCTATTACACCATCGATTATCCTGATATCGATGAACTGACCGACTACGTAAAGAAGGTGCCATCGGAAACCTCCAGAGACTACGGAAAGCCATTCTATGACACGTTCAAGGCGGCTGGTTTTGATTTCTTCAAGGTCGATGGTGCGATGTTTGCGCCCGCAGAGATCATCGTAAACGAACTTAACAGCAAGAAGACGATTGCAAGCGGTACAAGCAATCCACACGTACTGTTGCAGTCCTTCGGCATGCAGAGGGTGTAAATACCTTTTTTGTGATTGAAAGGTATGAAAATGGTGGGCAGGGATCCAGATACCCTGCTCTGTTCATCTATTTACCATATCTGCTCAGTTTTAGGTTCAGCTTCTCCAAAAAAGCATGAGGGAGGTATAATAATATGAAGACCGGAATACATGCCGGCACGGTCGTGGTTGTGATGTTACTCATCCTTGCGATGCTGGCTGGGTATGCACAGGCACGCACAATGATTGATCCAACCATCGGGATCGGTATGACAGGTGTAACAGGACCGAACATCTTTGGGGATTGGCGGTCAGACCGGATCGATCCGGATATGACCGTGACACATCCGGAACGATTCGAGATGGAGGCAACTTCATCCGAAAGTCCATTTATGTACGGGATCACGGCAGGAGACCTTAACGAAGATGGCAAGGATGATGTGCTGGTCTTTAATGGTACATACAACTCGACTGGTTTTATGAGTGGTGCGTATACGTATGAATACGTATCGGCGGTAAACGGACACGATGGCACCGAATTATGGCGTCAGAACATCGTTTATGAGACTGCTGGGGCGATGTTTGGTGACCCACCTGCATATCCTCTCGGCGATCTCAATGGAGATGGCACAGATGATGTGCTGGTGATCACCAG
>DTYY01000082.1 GCA_012961645.1 Methanosarcinales archaeon
AACAGTTCGGTGCCGTGTCTGAGTTCGCTCAAATCCATTGTGTGATCACCTCAAGAAGTATAATTCATATAATTTTCGCTCTTGTTCTCGAAACGTTCCTCGATCCTGTCGATCAGACCAAGCAGCTGCTCTTCAAGTTCTCTGAATGTCAGTTCATTGCTGTGGACACTGATCTCGATATCACCCACCGATACTGTGATTCCGTTGTCCAGTTGCATCGTTGATCCGGATTTGCCGGGCAACCTGATTTCTTCGTCTTCGTTGCACAAATTGATCACCGTTTTATGATAACTGTCAGAGATACATGAGATGCATTAAACTTTTCCGATCCCGACAATCCCCAGTCATCCAGATCACCCCGACCCTCTGTTCGCATCAAGGATCAGATCGACGATTCTTCTGGTGCTGCAGAGCCTGCCCGAGTTCGTCTCCTCGACCCGGACCACGTCGGTGTCAAAACCCCGTTTTGCAAGTTCTTTTTTCAGATTCTCGATGTCAAAATACTGATCAAACCCGAGTGCTATGATATCCGGCATGATTTTGTACAGCGGCTCAAATATATCGGTTTTGCTACCGAGAACCGCATGATCTACGAGTTTTAATGCCTGCACCATCTCAAGGCGGTGTTCGTCCGGAAGTATCGGTTTTGGTTTGTGTTTTATCATGCTTGCCCGCGCAACGATGACATACAGCTCATCGCCAAGAGCAGCGGCACGCGAAAGATAAAAAAGGTGTCCTGGGTGCAGGATATCGAACGTTCCTGTTGCAAGTATTCGGGTCATGTCTCTACTTCCTGATTGCTCTTCACCAATCTTCTGCTTTTTGGATGCCTGGACTGCCAACGCCACCATGGTCATGACCCTGATCCGTGATTCTCCAAAGGGTCTCCATAACAAGCATCTGCGATCGATCCTGCCTCGAAAAATATATCTGTTAGAATTGTCAGAAACATAATCATCAGGCGCAGGGGCACACAATGATCATCAGAAGGAACATCTCTCTTGAGCAGAATCACCTGGACTTTCTCGAACCACTGGTAAAAGAACACAGCGGCAACCTCAGCGCTACGGTGCGGGATATTATCGAGTTTGCCGAACTGATGGCTGAGCGTCACGGATCGCTTGAAGAGGCGCGTCGTGCGAGTATGGCTGATAAGTACCAGTCTCCACGCGAACTGTTGATCGAGGAGGGTTTCTGTGCGATGATCGATTACCCACTGCTCGAATGGTTCCTGAAGCGCACCAAAGAGATTCTGGTCAGCCCTGAGATGCTGGATGATATCATCGATCCGCTCATCATCAACCGGATGTCAGAACTGACAGATCACCTCAACCAGAAATGGAAGGAGTATGGCTGGCGTACGACCATAATCACGGAATATGACAACGATGTTGCACCGAGGACCGCTATCTGTGTGATTTCAGGGAAGAGCACACACTTAAATGAGTTTTTGTCAGGAATGGTAGGTTTGTTCCTCGCAAGACAGAAGCATCTCGGGATTACGAAGGTTGACAGGCGGACGAGGTCGATACGCATGGATCTGCAGCGAAGGGAGAGCGTGGAGATGGCACACGATGGTCTCTTCAGGCATTTCGGGAATCTGCACAGGGTGACCGAGGAGGTGTGCGCAAACCAGGATTTCTGGCAGGCACTGGTCGATCTGCACACAGAATCGGACTATAACATGGTCACGATCCACCGGCGCGAGTTTGAAGATCTGCTCGCAAACCGGATACCGCTGGACACGACCCTGCTGGAGAGGTGCGCAAAAGAACGCGGAGATATCGGGCGCAACGATTTTTTGATTGATCTAAAACACCTCTATGAAACCATGCATATCGTCAAGCACATCGACGTCAATGGCAACAAGATGCTGGTCGACCACGATTACCGTGATCCTGTTTCGATCAACACAGTCAAAGAGATGCTGGTCCGGATGCTTGCTGTCAGCGGTTATACGTGCAGAGCAGACGAGGTCGGGCGCCTGATCGTGCTGCAACTGGAGGAATCTGATGAATCGGAAGAGAAGGGCAAATTCTGAAGAATTGGAGGGGCATAGGTGAAAGAGAATGATGCAGAAGGAGGAGAAGGTGATAGTGATC
>DTYY01000083.1 GCA_012961645.1 Methanosarcinales archaeon
GAGTGGTGGGTGGTGAGGTTGGGACTTCCTAAAGGTGAGTGGTTACCTCTAATTTTATTCGTCTGGCGTGTGCGGATTGTATCACATCTCATAGGTTTGCTATGGAAAATCTCAAAGTCGTGAGTCTACAATTGTGAGTTTCGTAACCCTGGCTTACCACGCGCGAGTTTCGCATATCCCCACCATCTCGTGCGCTACCCTGATCAATCTCAGCCACGTATTCAGCGCGGCGCGAAGCGCTGCAACCCCATCAGCCGCTACGCTGAGATGCAATATCGTAACGTCTTCCAGCGATATCGTGGCAATGCTTCTTGGGAACGATGCGGCAGCCTCAGGTAGCAGTGCCTGATAGATTATGGGCGCATCGCTGCCAAAATCGAATCCGAATTCTGCCGTGTCCATCACTCAAGTGATCACTCGGCGTGAACATGCTTGATCTGGACGGGGCGCTCCTTGATCAGGATTCGGTGTCCGCAGTAGGGACACCGGATGCCCCGGTATTCATAATCGATCTCGACTGGTTCCTTGCAGCGGACGCATCGGTATCCCATTCACGCCTCCGACATCACCACGTCGCGCTCTCTCTGCTCGATCGCGCGTTTCACCGACCTTGCGACGGTCGTTCCGACCGATGTATATGGTATGTATGTACCGCCTGCAAAGGTGTGCCCGCATTTAACGCATCTCCAGATACCGGTACCAACACGTCGTACCGAAGGAAAACCACATTGAATGCATTTGTGCTTGTGATGCGTCTTCTCCTCGATGTTGGCGACTTTTTTTCTGATGTTACGACCATAACGCACGCCGAATCTACCTGATGACCTCGTTTTCCATCCTTTTGTGTGTTTGACCATTTATACCTCGGATACTTCTCTTTATTCTGTATTAACCGTATCTACACATCCAGGAATTTCTCCCGTATCTCAGCTGCTGCGGTCTTTGCCATGTCAACGGCTTGCAGGACCTGCTCTACCTTGAGCGACTCTGCCCCGCTCTTCTGCATGCCAGAGATACTGCCGTCGCTGTTGGTGATGATGATGAGCGACGTGCTTGCGATCGTGCTCTCTGCGAGTGAGGGGTCAATCAGCAGCGCTCCGCCAAACTCGATCACGGTGACCGCGACCGGAATATCTCTGACAGGGAGCGGGATGTCGTCGCCCATGCTGTACTGGGCTCTTGGTATCGTTGCGGTGAGCAGCGCTGCGATGCTACCCATCGAGGCTGCATCGATGATGTTACCGTCATTATTCAGCACATGGACATCGATGAACACAATCCAGACCTTTTCACCCGCTGTTATGCAGAGTTTTTCGAGATCGAGCGATTTTGACTCCCTGATGCCGCGATCAACGACCCTTGCGATCTCGATCGCCCCTTCCCTCGGAGGGCCTGCCTCATATTCAGGGGATGCCAGTGGAACCAGCTCGGCGTTGGTGATGATCACGCCTTTATCAGGGGTGTCAGGAAAAGGCTCGCCCGGCTGGATCTTTACGCCGACCAGCAGATCGGTCTTTCCGAGTCTCACGCGGGCTGAACCATCCGCGGTATCGATGGTGCCGGTCTCGATACTGATCTCTCGAAACTCATCAAAGGCACGCCCATCCTCGCGCTCACCTTTCAGTATCAGATTGAAGAGATGGTCGCGCTGAATCTCTGTCATCACGTCCTCACTCATCAGCATCACCTTCCGGTGCGGCATCTTCAATATATTCGTCCTCGATCTCTGCCGTATATTCCTCGCTGTACTTCTTGATCAATGCCTGACGCTGCAACTCATACACCTTGTCACATCCGGTCTTTGCCAGTTCAAGTGCCCTGTAGAACTCTTCGGTGGTCAGGTGCCCGTCCATCTGGAGGAGCGTGATCTGCCCGCCAGCGGTCATGACGACCGGCATATCTGCCTCACCATAGTTGTCCTCTTCCTTCATCAGATCGAGCACTAGCTCGCCGTCAACCTTTCCAACAGCACATGCGCTGACCAGCCCGCGCATCGGGATTCCGGCATCGGCGAGCGCAAGCGATGCTGCATTGATGCCAGCGGTTCTGGTGCCTGCGCCTGCCTGCAACACCTCTACAAATACGTCGATCGATGTCTTTGGAAAGAATTTGGTGAAGACCACGGGTTCGAATGCCTCCCGGCTCACCTTCGAGATCTCTATGCTCCGTCTGCTAGGACCGGGTCGTATTCGCTCATCCACGGAGAATGAAGCCATATTATATCTAAACTGTACGACCGATCTGGTCATTTTCTGTCTGTGCCTCGGATGGAGTTCTCTGGGACCGTAAACTGCTGCCAAAATCTTGTTGTTGCCCCATTCAAGGTAGCATGACCCATCAGCCCTGTCGAGTGTGCCAATCTCGATCTTGATCGATCGTAACTCATCAACTCTCCGTCCATCAAGTCTCTTTCCGTCTACAATAAAATGCTCTGGTTTTTCGTTCATCACCATTCCTCTCCGTCTTCGTCTTCATGCGTTTTTCCAAATCTTGTCTTCTTCTTCGCTTTCAGGAACGCCTGCATGCGATCGGTCAATCCTGGCGTGTGCGCATTCGCTTCGATGTATCTGACCGCCTGAATCGCCAGATCGATACGATCCTCGCTGCCGTTGATCCATATCCTCCCGTTCTGTCCGACGAACATGTTACATCCAATCTCGCTCTTGAGCAGCCTGATCATCGATCCGCTGCGTCCGATCACACGTGGCATCTTTGTCGGGCTGATAGCGACGATGCGTCCGTCAGAGAGACGCCTCAGTTCTCGGTCCTTGTCTCTGAGCGTGAGCTCGACCTTCATGCTTGCGTCCACGTCCTTGACCATCGTCAGTATGCAGTCACCAACCTTCAGATATCTGTCCATCTGCTCGATCTCGATCCGTCGCGGATACTGAGATATATGCAACAAACCATCGTAGGGCGAGTTGATATCAACGATCCAGTTTGAATATGTGATCTCGGTGACGACCCCTATCACACGATCGCTGGTCTGCGGGATGTACTTGCCTGCGAGTGGGATCACGCTTATGTAACGTTCTCCCACGTTCATGAGTCCGTACACCGCAGCACGCACAGACCCATCAGCGACGTAAGTGCCGCTACCTGACACCTTGATGTCATCAGATAAAAGATCGCCCGGAATAACAATTCTCTTTTCCATATTACTACCTTTATATTTCATTACCTTTCTATTTCAAAAGCCTGGTCTCGGCGTTGCCCTTGGTTACGCGGTTTACAAGACCGTAAAAATCGAGCTGCATGCCTGCAGGAATCTTGATGATACCGATCCATGATCCGTCCGACTGCCATTCCTCCTTTTGCAGTTCACCAAAACCGGTGATCTCGCCGTACGATTTTGCAGCATAATCGGCTGGAACGTTGACAGCGATCTCGACAGTATCAAACCTGATCGGGATGATCGGGCGGATCGCCTTCATCGTCGCAGTCACCAGTTCGTCAACGCTCTTCATAGGGTCGATGTTAATGCCTGCCTCATCCATCGCCTTCTCGATCCTTGCAGGCGGGTGCGGCGCCTTTGTTTGTGGATTGAACGCGCCTGCCGCGATGGCGCTTACCACCTGCCTCCGCTTATCATCGATGATCTGCTTGCGCTGCTCTTTTGTGAGATGGAGCTCTCCATGCTTTACGATGTGCTCGGCAACTGCGAGGATGTCGGTTGTGCCAAAGACGCTCTCAACGTCCTCTCTGCTCTGGTGCTCGCCGCGACTTGCGTTTTCAAAGACATCCTCGACTGCGAGCATCTCGGATACGTCCACATCGTCTCCTTTGCGAGAGCATAATGCAAGTTCGGGATCGACCAGCACCTCAAAGTGCTTACCACCCCGTTTCAGCCGTGCGGTAATGGCGTTATCGAGTGTGACCATGACTATTCACTGGTATCTTGCGTCTCCTGTTCCTGTCCCTTCTGCTCCTGATCCTTAAATTCCCTGGTGATCTCCTCGACATACTCCACGAGCACGCTCTTTTCGATTTTTTTGAATGTGCGATCATCAAGCGTCACGCATCCCGCTTCAACCGTCTCGACTGTGAACTTGGCATCAGAAACCTGATACAGCACCACCAGGCCGAGACGGATCGCACTCTCCATATCGATATCATCCACATACTCTTTCTCAAAAATCTCCATCGCCTTTGCTCTGCCGGCGCCAATAGCGGTCGCCTTGTACTCAAGCAGCGCACCGCTCGGATCTGTCTCAAACAGTCTTGCCCGTTGATCATCCACTCCTGCGATCAGAAGAGCCGTGCCATAAGGGCGCACACCGCCGTACTGAGTATATGTCTGTTTGTGGTCGCAGACCCTCTTTGCAAGGGTCTCAACCCCAATCGACTCGTCATAGTATAGTCGATTGACCTGTGCCTCCACACGCGCACGGTCGATCAACGCACGCGCATCTGCAACCAGCCCTGATGTCGCTGCACCAATGTGCAGATCGATCTGGAAAATCTTCTCGATGGATTCGGATTCAAGTAAATGGCTTGTAATCCGTTTGTCAACCAGCAATATGACACCGTCCATTGTTTTGATCCCTATTGCTGTTGTACCTCTCTTCACCGCCTCTCTGGCATACTCTACCTGAAAAAGTCTTCCGTCCGGACTGAATACTGTTATTGCACGATCATACCCCATCTGGGGTGCCATTTGCATTACTGATCATCTCCTGTTATTCGCGTTTATCGCATGATGGATTTGTGCGTAATGTACATAAAAGGTTCTTTTGACATCATGTGAAATGTGGAAGTGGTAGAAATCTTTGCCACGATCAGGACGGCGCTTATCGATGCCAAAACCTGATCATCAGCCACGTTCATGACCGTGGGCGACTCACATCTTTGCAATAAGATCCATTCGGGTGATGAATCCGACCAACTCCTCCTCAAGATTGAGCACAGGAACCCCGCCGTATCCATACTTGAGCGCGATGTCCACGACCTCTGATACCGGGGAATTGGTGTACACGGTTTTGACGCCGCGACTCATAACATCAGCCGTCAGAATGTTCTTGACCCGACTATCCTGCTGGTTGGCAGGAACCATATCGCGGATCGCACGCATCGCCTTTGCTATATCCTTCTCGGTGATGATCCCGACCAGTTGATAATCCTCCACCACAGGAAGCCTCCCTATGTCCTGATCCAGCATTATTCTCCGCACATGAACGAGACGATCGCCAGGTGCGGCAGTGATCGGTGTGCTCATAAATTCGGCAGCAAACCCGTCCGTTTTACAGGTCTTCAGAACCTCTTCAGGTGTGATCCAGCCAAGAATCTCCTCATCATCCATCACCAGAAGTATGCCTCGCTGCTGCTGTAAAACCGATACGGCATCGCTAACCCTCATCTCAGGGGGAACCGTGGCATACGTATCACTGACCGCGGTTGCAACGTGCAGCGATGATGCCGGCATACCTGGTTTTCTGCTTGTGCCAAGTGCGCGTGCAATATTTCGCATGGTCACCACACCCCTGAGTTTACCTTTACTTGTGACCAGCAACCTTCTGGTATCATGCTTGTCCATGAGGTCCAGCGCACGAGACAGATTATCTGACTTCTCGACGCGCACCGGTTTTACCATAATTTCAGATACATTCATAGTTATTCTCCCATCACAATGATCGCCTGAAGCATGCTCTCCTGGTTCAGGATTCCGACGACGTCACCCCCAGCGTCAACAACAACGATGCTGTTGATGAGTTCCTCGACCATTATCCGCGCCGCATCGGTTGCAAAACCATCATGTGGTATCGTTATCAGTGGGGTGGACATGATATCCTCGGCAACAACCGGAACTTCAAGAAGTTTCTCGTTTCTGCCGCGGGAGTCGGACGCGCACCCGAACGTCAGGTTGGAATTTGAGATCATACCGATCGGCTTTCCACCATATTCGAGAACAACGACCCGGTCCACATCCTCGGTGTCCATCGTCTGAATGACGTGACCGATTGAATGTTGTCTGTGCACGACCGCAACAAAATCAGACATGACCTCGCCTGCGCGTATCTCTGCAGACTGCTTTGAGAGATGCATGATCATATCCCACTTGGTGATGATCCCGTGCAGCCCTCCATCACGGACGACGAGCCCACCGATGTCGTTTTCAAGCAGCAGTTCACATGCTTGTGGCAATGTGGCATCAGGATATATGCCGATCAAGGACTTTGTCATGACCAGCTGGACCGGAATCTGATCAATCGGACGCCTCCGCCACTGCGGCTCTGCCTGATTAAGCCTGCATGCGATATCGGCTTTGGTGAGCATGCCAACAGGCTCGTCATGCATCAGCACCAATAACCGACTGATCTTATGGCGGAACATCAGATTGCGTGCCCGCGAAATCGGCTCCCCCGGTGTAACCGCGTACACCTGAGTGCTCATTATATCCCTAACCCGCATCTCTGTCATGTTGTTATCGTATTATTCCATCGTCCATCATTTCAGTGTAGCTAACGCCCGGACAACGTCTCTCTCCGTTACTATTCCTGTGAGAACACCTTGATCAATAATCGGGATCGAACCCACGTTCTTTGCAGCCATCATGCCGGTAACCTCGCCGAGATCGCGATCCGATGTCGTCCAGACAACATCCCGTGTAATTAGCGATTTGACAGGTGTCTTCAATGCATCTTCGATACCGCCCGCTCCCTTTATAAATGCTTCGCCGCTACCAAGAAATCGCAGCATATCAAAAGCGGTGACAATCCCGAGCAATATCCCGTTCTTGACAACCGGAAGACGTCTGAACTTATTATCGACCATCATTTTGCCAGCCGTTCCGATCTCGACGTCCGGTTCGACGGTTGTCACATTTTCTGACATATATTCCTTTATAGCGACACCGACCTTGATGTCCGCGATCAGGCGCATGAAATCCTGTTCAGTCACGATCGCAGATACACGCTGATCCCCGCCAAGTATCGGCAGACATCCGACAGACCCTGCATACATCATCTCCAGAGCATCGGTGATCGAGGAGTTCGCATCAAGATGTAGAACATCGGTCTTCATGATCGCACGCACCTCCTCGTTGACCGCAGCGAGCAAATTGCCACCGAAGCGGTTGGTGACGAGTGAGTGTCTTGGTCCGCCGCATAGAAAATCAACGATGTCCTTACATACGATGATACCCCTCAACCGCTTTGTACCTGCATCTGCGATAGGAATTCTCCTGAATTCGTGTTCGAGCATCGTTCTGACCGTGGTCATGATCGGCGTGGTCGGTGGAACTGTCACAACATCCTTGGTCGCAACCGCCAGCACATCGCCATGATGCGCCGCAATGTGTGAATCAAGCCCGTCGCCACCTCTGTCCAGCGCGCCCCGAACTCCCATCGGTCGAGGTTTATTTGTCTGCTGCCTTTTCATTTCATCACCATTAGTAAATGTATTCATGCATGTTCAAGGTGCATTTAAAACTTACTACCGACCTGCCGATCAACTCCCTCGAGCGTAATCGTATCATACGCCATGATACTTATGGTGCATAACTCATTTAAAGTTAATGGGCTAATCGGGTTGACGGGCTTGCGGGCATAAACCCACCAAAAGTGTTAAAACAGACCGGAAGCATATTAACTGGTATTCACGTCGGTGTGTTGATCAAATGGCAGAATGCAAAGATTTGTAGCCGATATGTCTATATACGATGATTCAGTTAATCTGAAGAACGAGGTTCGTATGAAGGTTCCGACACCTGCGGATGGTTCAGGCAAGGTGGCAGGTATGCAAAACGATGACACCAATGGTGATAAAAAACCGCAAGCACCATACCTAATCATAGGTAGTGGGAGGATAGGGTCTGCGGTTGCCAGAGAATTGACCAATCGGAATAAGAAGGTCATTATGATCGACAAGGATGTCGGGAAGGTCGAAACCCTGCGTGAACAGGAGTTTGAAACGATCGTAGGGGATCTCAATGACCCGCATCTGCTCGATCCAATCGACATCAAGAGCATCGAATCGGTACTGGTACTGAGTTCTGATGTTGCGGCAAATAGCAACGCGATCGCCAACATAAAGAAGATCTCTGAGGATATACTGGTGATCGCACGTGCCCCGAGCACCGTCGCAAAGAGCGAGCTTGAAGAGGCGGGTGCAGACACCGTAATCGTGCCGCCGAGGATCGTTGCTGACGCCACGATCCGGATCATTGAACACGCCGAGTCTGTCAGACGCGCATCAAACGTTCTCGATATTCTGCGCTCGATCGGCGATAAGAAACTCGCGATCGTGGTGCATGACAACCCTGATCCTGACGCCATGTCAAGCGCAGTTGCCTTGAAAACGATTGCTGCAAGCGTTGGCGCCGAATCCGAGATCGTGTACAGAGGAGAGATCGGGCATCAGGAGAATAAGGCGTTTGTGAATCTGCTCCATATCAATATGGACAAACTCGATGAGCACAATACACGCTCGATGAGCGATTTTAAGAAGATTGCAATGGTTGACTGCTCGATACCGGGCGAGAACAACCTGCTTCCGAAGGATGCCATAGCTGACATCATCATCGACCACCATCCTGTGGATATGAAGAAGATACATGCAGATCACGTCGATATTCGTCCAAACAGCGGGGCTACGGCGACGATCATGACGAAATATCTACAGGAGATGGATATTCCGGTCAGCAAAGACCTTGCAACCGCGTTATTGTACGGCATCCGCACCGATACACTCGGATTCAAGCGGAATGCAAATCCTGTCGATCTGACCGCTGCGGCATTCCTGTACCCGCTTGCGGACCACGAGATCCTGAGCCGGATCGAAACGCCGGCAATCTCAACCGAGACACTGGATACGTTTGGGGAAGCCATACGGAACCGGAAGGTCAAGGGAAGCTATCTGGTCACGAATGCGGGCATCATACGGGACCGGGACGCGCTCGCTCAGGCTGCTGACTATCTGCTGAACCTTGAGGGGATCACGACCGTCCTCGTTTATGGAATCGGGGATGATTGCATACACATCTCAGGACGTAGCAGCGACATCCGGCTGAATCTTGGAGATGTCGTGCAGAGTGCGTTTGGTGCGGCAGGCTCTGCCGGGGGACATGCGACAACTGCTGGCGCTCAGATCCCGCTTGGGGTATTCAGCGACACCAAGGATCGACAGGCATTGATGAGGATGGCAGAGGAAGTGGTGATGAAGCGATTCTTTGCAACTGTCGGTGTTGAGAACGGTGATGAGTGAAGTTCAATAGTTTCACAAAAAAATAAGCAGAGAAAAGAAAAAATAGGGACAGAAGCACTCAACTAATTATCAAGCGTTTCAATACCGATCTTTCTGACGTTCGGCTTCCATATCTTGTCTGGCATCCAGTCAGGCTTGTTCTTCGGAGCATCAACCTGTTCCCTCCACCCCTCGAAGACGTGTACTTTCTTTGTGCCGCGTTCTCGCAGCATTATCTTTGTTGGATCACTCTTGGTGCCGCCGGTACGGTTGGCGACTTTGAGTGCAGCCTGACGTGGCTGTCTTCCCGAAAACACACCATGTTCGCTCCCATCAGGGTCATGCAATACAAAATTCCTTGTCTTGTCCATGATCAAACACCTCGCGCCATAATTTAGCTATGCGCATCATGTATTGCTAAACCTTTATCAAATATTAATGTAACGCCTGTATCTGATGAACCGCGGAGACGAGTCGCAATGGTAAGCATCATGGAAATCTACCAGTTACTTCCGAAACTGAACTGCAAGGAATGTGGAAAACCCACCTGCATGGCGTTTGCAAACTCACTTCTGTCAGGCGAGTCTGCGCTTGAGGACTGCCCGCCGCTGTATCAGAGCGAGTACGAAAGCCAGCTTGAGTCACTCACAACGATGCTCGCGCCGGTCAAGGATGCTGCCGAGACCGGTTTGATCGTCCATGACGAGCTTTGCTTTGGGTGCGGGAATTGTGTGGTCGCATGTCCGGTGAACGTTGCCAATGATCCGCACGGCGCGGCGGTCGGGCTTGCACCGTCCAATGATCGGGTGATATTAACAGTGGTAAACGGCATTGTCACCGTTGCAAACGTAGGCGAATGCAGACGATTCGGAAAGAACCGGATCCTGTGTGATGTCTGCATCGTGACCTGCCCATCAAAGGCGATCGAATTTGTGTGATAACGCTATCAAACAAACCCGGGGTGGATTCATTATGCCTCGATCCTGCAATAAACCGCGAGATGGTCTGACGCCTTCCATGCATCACTGCTGCCTGATGCGATCATTCCTGAGTTCATGACGTATCTGACAGAACTACCCGGTTGCAGCATATCATGGGAGACAAGGATGTGATCGAGCCACACCCGATGCCGGTAGCCCAGCTGGTGCTTCACGATGGGATCAGGAAAATCAACAGTCCACAGCTTCTTCTTAAGAGCGGGATCCTTCGACATCCACCACAGCGTGTTGTGAAATATCCTGCCCGGATCATAGACCGACCCCATGACCGTCTCAACAAAGCTTCTCCCGATCATCATCTCGAACGGATCCATCCCGGGACCATCGTTCATATCCCCCATCACCATGACCGGAACCATGTCAGGTTCTAAGGTCAGTTGATCCAGACGCTCCCTGAGCCTGATCGCCTGTCCGAGAAGGCGTTTTCGGTTCGCAAGTGAGATCTTCTGGAAATTGTAGATGTCCACCACCGAAAAGACCCCTTTGGACTTTGCGTGTACCATGATGAGCCTGATCCTCTGACCGCCTGCGCCGATCTCAAATACTACCTCAAGAGGCTTTCGTTCCCATTTATGCACCTCCTTCAAGCCGTCGTTCTCGATGTCCGCTTCCCACGGATCATAGAACGAGAACGCATCATCGACGGCAACGAGACTGAATGGCTCCCGGTAATAGAAGACAAGGTTCTGCCCGCCCCGGCTGACGCCGCAGGCAAGCTGGTAACCGGGCAGATAATTCTCGATGAAGTGGCTATGCTCTGCCCGGGAGTTTGCAGCCTCGCATATCCCGATCACGTGGGGATCTACCTCCCTGATCACCGATGCGATCTTCTCCGCCCGTGCCTCTTCCTCTGGCTTGATGACGTTGTTCCGAAACATCGTGTTCATGTGCTCGATGTTATACGACATGATGGTATATTCAGCCATCTTCCCTCCCGTACAAAAGCATCAGAAGTCGGTCATCACCCTAAACTGGTCGATCTCCTCTTTCGAAAGCCCTTCTATGAACATCTCGGCTGTCTGGTACACATCCTTCGCATTTGTGATCGCACGTCCAACCACAAGGATATCGGCTCCTGCATCCAGAGCATCGCCGATATTATCTGCACGTATGCCGCCTGCAACCGCGATCAGCACCTTCCTGGAGAGCTTCTCAGAGAGTGCCCTGATCTCAGGGATGCTGCCCCACTGGTATTCGGTCTCCTCGGCATCGATTGCGCGGTGCAGTTCAACAACATCGGGAAGGGTTTTTAGCTTGCGCAGCATCGGCAGTGGATCAGAGAGGTTCAGGGTATCGATCACCGCATAGATCCCTGTCTTGTGTGCTTCCTGAATCGCTTTGTCGATCGTTGAGACGGGCGCAAGCGCAGATATCACAACCGCATCGGCGGTTGCATCAGCAACCATACGCGCCTCGAGATTGCCGGTGTCAAGCGTCTTTAAATCGGCGACGATGAACGCATTCGGAGCAACCTCCCTGATCCTCGTGATCACATCGACGCCGTAGCGCTTGATCAGCGGGGTGCCAGCCTCGAGGATGAGGTGATCGCTATCCGGCAGTGACTTTATGACCCCGAGTATCTGATCGATGTCCGGATTGTCGAGAGCGACCTGCAGATACGGCGGATCCCACAGACGTGAGATCTTAAAGCCCATGA
>DTYY01000084.1 GCA_012961645.1 Methanosarcinales archaeon
AGTAAAAAAGTGTTCTAGCATTTATCGTTTCTGTTTTCTGTAGATTTTAGGTAAAAAGACAATCCAAACAAAAGCAATGCAACACCACCAACGTCTCTGAGTGCTACACATACTGCCATGTCAGACCCGGTTGGGTCGGGAACATAACCGAGGATACGCTCGAATACTTCCACAACGTCTCGATATATGCAGGCGGCGGTCCGAACTGCACCTCATGCCACGATGTGGGCAGCGAATACGGAGTGCAGTCGCTTGTCAACGCCACTTCCATCGCCGAAGGCGTCCACGGAAACGTGCTCAATAACACTCTCGTTCAGGAGGGGCTCGAGATCGATGACCGGTCAAAACCGTGCTGGGGCTGCCACCAGAGCGATGGCACGGTTCCTGAGGGTATGGGTGATCGGAATGGGGTGACCGATCTGAACGATGACGGTGTCATCACCGCCGATGAGAAGCCGTACACATGCGAGGACTGCCATGCGAGAACCGATGTATGGAACAGCGCCACTGGTGGTGGAGTTACATGGGAGAGTGCAAGTGATCCTGATCTGGGTCTGAACAGGCTGCCCCCTCTGATACCTGACCACTACCCGAACTCCTCGCTCATCAGGACGAACGTTAGTTATGGGCGGTGTGTTGACTGCCACAACAACAGCGTCGATCCAGATCATGGGGATACAGCGTACAAGGTGCTCGGAAACACGATCTTCTCGAATGTCTCACACTACGGCACAAAGTACACCCTTCTCACAGATACAAAGAAGTGCAGATACTGCCACAACGATACCGTAAACGCAACGCTCTATGGCGGCGCAACTCAGAACGACCACGGCAACTTCACCGATGAGGCAAATCCTGATGACGGCTGTTACCACTGCCATGCAGACAATAATGAACCCGATCACCTCCACAACATGAATACAACGGTTGTTGTCGGCGGTCCTGACTGCATCAGGTGTCACGGCAACGATGGTGATGCGGTCAGGCGCAGGATCGATGAGTCCGTCTATGAGGGTGCGATGCATGCAGGGATGAACGATGCTGCTACAGGTCCGAACGGAACCAATCAGTCGTGCTGGGTCTGCCACTTCCCGGAAGGGGAGGGTGTGGACGAGCACAACAACCGGCGGGATCCTGCGTATAACTGCATCGACTGCCACAACAAGATCGGATACCCATTCAACAATGTGAGCGATGCACCAGAGATCCACAACCACTTCAAGAGCGGAACCAGCATCGAGGCATACTGGAATTGCGCAACAGACCTGGATTCGTGCATGGGCTGCCATAACAAGTCAGAGATGAAGCACGCATTTGAAGAGAACGATACTTACCGCACAGTCTTCTCGATCACGTCCCATTACGGGAACAATCGGACCGATATCGTTGATCTGTACAATGAAACAAACTATTCCAACGAATACTGCCAGTACTGCCATAAAAACGATTCAACTCCATTTATAGAGTGGAATAAACTGAAAAAAATTAATCATTATGGCAGCCAGACTTGTAACGAATGCCACGGTTCAGGCAGGCTACATAATGAAACATTGACACGGGTACTTACCGATGCAAACTGCACCAATTGCCATGCAACTTATGGTAGTAGCCAGCCAGGCTTAAAGTATAAGATCAATGTTACAGCAGTGAACTTGGGAGTGCATGCGAATGTGAATAGTAACAGGACCTCAGACGCTGAATCATATACCAGTGATACGAACAACGCGAAGTGCTGGGGCTGCCATGCTCCTGAAGGGGGATACCCTGAAGAGGGGCACAGAGGCACATTCAACAACGATGCATATCTCTGCTATGAGTGTCACAACGGAACTTATGCATACGAGAACGTGAGCAGCGCAACCGCAGTCTACAACCATTTCAAGAGCGGTATCAACATCAGTGCATGCACTCAAGCAGATTCGAATTCAGAGTCCTGTGGATACGGATGCCACAATCTCACCAGCATGAAGGTTAGCGGCTTCGAAGAACTTGCTGGAGCTGAATACCGCGTCAACATCTCACAGGCATCGCATTATACACGGAATCGTACAGACATCGCCACCGATGATCTATCAGACTGTACATGGTGTCATCGGAACTCCACAAACGAGTTCACCATGGTCTTCGAGCGATCAGGACCCCCCAACTACACCGAGAATATTCCGCATGCAGAGAACCTCGACTCATGCATTATTTGGGATTGCCATCGATCAGGAAGGATTCACGATTCTAATCTGACCATTCCGACATGGTCGTGGGGTGCTGAATGCGAGAACTGTCACTTCGGATTGACAGGTTCAGTATATTATGTGAATGAAACCATGTTTGATGCAAGCGTGCACGGGGCTATAAACTGTACCGACTGCCACATCAATGAATCATCAAGCCACCCGATCGCAGAGTACTACTGGAAATGGTGTGAATGCTGCCATTCGTATCAGGCAGATCCGATCAATGAGAGCGATCGCCACAATGTGACAACCACTCCATCCACATATTTGGTTGGAGGGACAAGCGTGCTTGATATCACGGACTGCACCACCTGCCACAATGAAACAGCGTATAATGATGCTGTTAATTATTATAATGCTACATACAAATGCAGATACTGCCACGTTTATCCGGATAAAGGTAATAGAACGAGTCAGGAGTGGTATTAAAAATCTATTATCTTAATAAATATTAATTTAAATTATAATTATATGGATCCCCGAATACAGGACCGTAATCGGTGCCTGTAAAACCATACCATCTCCTGCCATTGAAGAAAATGTGATGGCGAACTTCAATGGCAGCAAAGGGTATGATTGTAGTTATTGTATATAAATATGTTGATGGTTTAGTGGTGCCTTGACCGAACACCTGTGCAGATGAGTCTTATTCGCCCAGTTCCTTCCATATATGCGCAAATCGCTGCAGCGCCGTGATATTGCTTGCTACCGCTATCAGCAATATAGACCACCCTGGAGACGAAAAACCATAGATTTCACGAGGATAGAGGAAATACAGGAGGCTTGCAAGCATTATAAGCACCAGCCGGTCGGCTCTGCCGAGAATTCCTCCGTAATGTCTGCCAAGACCGACTGCCTGCGCCTGTGTCCCGAGATAGCTGGTCAGAAGCGTGCCAACGATCGCCACAACTCCGATCCTCCAGTCTATATATCCACCAAAAAATATTCCACAAATAATAAAAACATCGGCGTACCGGTCGATCACATGATCGAGAAAGTCACCGCGTATACCAGCCGTGCCAGCGCTTCTTGCAGTCTCCCCGTCCATAGCGTCCGCGATCCCGTTTAGCAGCACCAGCGCACCAGCCGAAAGCGCAAGTGTCCTGTCGCCGCTCGATATCGTATACAACACTCCGGCGCCTGCGGCAAAGATCAGTGAGAGGAATGATGTGGCATCAGGTGTTACACCGGCCCGCGACAGGGTTTCAGCAAGCGGTTTTAGGATCTTTTTCGCGCATGGACGCAGGGAATCAAGCGACATCAGCTCACAGAACCTTGATGCTCGGATCCTTCAGATGATTCAACATGGCGATATTGAGCAGTAACGGCGTGAGCGACTCGATCGTCGATGCCAGTGCAAGCGGTCCGACATCCAGCGGGCGCAGACATTCGATATCGTGGGTGAGATCGATGATGACATCCTTTGAACGGCGTTCGTCACCACATATCATCACATCGCACTGGAATGCAGGATCGAGGCTGCACAGTCTGCGCGATGCAACGGTATGGAATGCGGCAACCACGTTCATACCCTCTGGTAGCATCGCCTGAATCTCCTGTGCCGCACTTCCATGCGCCGGTGTATTGTACTCGAAGTATTCGCCCCGCGTCATTGGGACGACCGGCGATACGATGATCTGATCACTTAGTACCGGGCGCACGACATCGATCACTCCTGATACGTGCTCATAAGGTATGGTGAGTATGATCACATCGGCCCCTTCTGCGGCTGTTTTGTTGTCGAACCCTTTGATCTCCCCCTTGCATCCATAGTTTGCAAGCGTCTCATTGAAACGCTCAGATGTCACTTCTGCCTTCTCGCTTTTGCGTGAACCGATGCGGATTTGGTGCTTTTCAGCCCAGTGCAGCGCAAAACCCTCGCCGATCTCACCGGTTCCACCAAGAACTGCTATTTTCATAAAAAAAGATGGTACAGCCGCTCTACATTAAGTTTTGGATTGCGCGTTTCTGCCCGACATACACCCACTGATCATACATCCCTGCATCATCCTGGTTGTCGATGATTCGCCCTTTAATCCCGATTTCGCCCATAACCTCTTTTAAAATGGAGATTTCTTCGTTTTTATGGACTGTGAATACAAGAAATCCACCTTCGCGCAATGGCACAATGGACTCTGACATGATGCGCTTCCAGACATCCTTGTTGAATGGATAGATCGCACCGAGCATGAATCCGACGACACAATCAAAGGATCCGGCATCAAAGAAATGTGAGAGTTGTGTGCCGTCCAGCACCATCGAGCGGTGCGGAAGAAGTACGTCATGCTC
>DTYY01000085.1 GCA_012961645.1 Methanosarcinales archaeon
ATCCGTTTTGCCAGATGTATGTAACGGTCGCTCAACAGGGGGCGCGTCCCTGATATCATATCCGCAAGCTCGAACAGCCGTTTTATCTGCTGCTGTGCAATCTCTCTGATCCATCCCTTCCGGCGCCTTCTTGCCATCGATATCATGGACGCAACAGTACTTATTAACACTGCCTATTTCATGAAACATTCATGGATTCGCATTGTCCTGATCAGCGAAGCTTCCTGCAAGTCACCACCCATTAAAAGAATTGTGCCACATATTCTCTAACATGAACATGGTGAATGATGACCTGCTCGATCTCATCGAGTCAAAGACCAGTGAAACACTGCGCACACTCACCGATCTTGTGAGTATACCGACGGTTGCACCTCCCGGCGACAATTACGTGAGAATTGTTGAGTATCTGATCCAGATCTTCTCCAATCTCGGACTTTCGGCTGAAAATGTGATCATTCCAGACGATATTTTCAAACAACGGATGAAGAATCCACAATTGCGTGGAACACGGGCAAATCTACATGCATACCTCGATTCTGGTGCAGATGAGACGCTTGTGATCTACACGCATCTCGATGTGGTTCCTGCAGGCGAGGGGTGGACTTCTCCACCATTCGAGGGCACTATCAGGGACGGACGGTTCTATGCACGCGGATCGGCTGATTCCAAGGCTGCAGTCGCTGCGCTCCTGACAACACTCTCTGCAATTAGGGAACTGGATATGAAGCCCGCATACAACCTCAATATTGCACTGACCACCGACGAGGAGGTCGGTCCATATTCTGGGCTCTGTTATTTTGCGGACAGTGGCCTGCTCTCTGGCGATTACTTTCTCTGCATGGACGGAGAGAGCGACGATCTCCTGATCGGCATGAACGGGATACTTACATGGAGAATCGATGTTACTGGCAGGGCTTATCACAGTGGCAGCAGCTTTCTTGGCATAAACGCCCTTGAAAAGTCGGTTGCGCTGATGAACGGCTTGCTGAGGCTGAAGGAGGAGGTCGAAGAGCGGAGGTCAATGACTCCGGGAAGCCCCGTCATCTTCGAAAAGATAGGCGTGACCCACGTAAAACCGGTGCTGAACATCACGATGATCGAGAGCGGTATAAAAGAGAACGTAATCCCTGGAACCTGCACGATAAAAGGCGATCGCCGGGTGATACCCGAAGAGGCTTTTGATGATGCAATCTCTGAGATCGAAACAGCGCTTAAAAGTGCAGCAGGTCCGGAAACTGCGTACGATTTCAGTTACGAGATCGGATATCCACCGATCTCCGCGGATCCAGACCATCCGTGGGTCAGACAGGTCTTAGCGATCGCAAACGATCTCTCGGATCGAAACATTCTACCTGTCGGCACGCAGGGGAGCCTCGACGTCGCTTATGCGATCAACATCACAGGGCAGCCGTTCTGCTGCCACGGCGTTGGCAGACTGGACGAGAGCTCTGCCCATGCCGGTGACGAGAACATCAGAATCGATGATCTGGTGAGATACTCGAAGTTTATGGGGCTGCTGCTCCGCGGAGACAGGGGTCAGAGGTCCCAGATCAAACACGAAACGATCTCCGCCCGATCACCCTTGACTGAAGATGCTGCCGTGGGAAGATGGTGTGCACCATCTCCTGACCCTGCCTCTCTTCGATAATTGCACGCAGTTCAACCTCGTAATCAGATTTTTCGATCTTCTCGCTTGAGTTCTCTTCAATCTCGAGGTGGGTATTTACCAGCGTGTCCACAGCACGCCTGCCATACCCGAGCAGCGGTCTTATGTACATGCATCCCTTCGTATCCTCAAGGCGCTGCACATCAGGAGGTTTTAACATCGGAACCCGATCATCCCGCCGCGTCCCGTCCGCGACGATTTCATGTCTGGATGCCACGTGCTCGAGGGCGCATTTATGGAGGTGGTTGATCGCCCGGTTGGGATAACCATCATCAACTGCCATATCGGATGCGGACTCAAGGATTGTACCATCGATCCACAGCACCCTGTGCGAAAACCCAAGCTCTGATGCAACCTCCTTCGCGGTCCCCCACGTCTCCTCGAACCCGAAGTTGCAGGTGACCAGTGTTACGTCAAAAAACGGCTCAAGCAGTATCGCGGATAATGAACTGTCCTTTCCTCCGCTGAAGAGCAGAAAAACGTCCATTCGCACATTCACATATCTTGGATATTCAGATATGTTTGATCGTCGTATCTCGCTTTCTTGACTGGAGTTGCTGGAGTAGAGCCTTCAGTTTCGCATCATCGATCTTGGTCCGCAACTGCCCTGACTGCGCAAGCGCAATAAGCTGCATCTCTACCTGCTCGACCAGTTGCGGGCGCGCCATCTTCACAGTCGTTAGCCGCTCCCTCGCCTCCGGAGTCAGAATATTTCTGAGTATCGACTGTTTTGCCTCCTCTACCTTCTGCTGTTGCGCAGCCTGCTGGGCAGCGGCGCTCTGTTGTTGCGCCATCTGCTGCTGCAACTGTTCAAGTCTCCGCTGTTTGATCTCGTCAAGTTCGCCGCTCATAATTTCTCACCCTGTATATCCATACTATGTCCCGGACATCTGCTGTTTGGTCTCATACGCAACGTTGTCGAGGAAACGCTGCCCATCAGGAGTTACCGTGCGTCCTCCTTTGACCGTTCTGGCATACCCAACCGCCTCCAGCTGCTGAAGTACTTTTCTGATGATGGAACCGCTCCCTTTCCTGAAGGAGGGCGGCATCGTCCCGTTACGCTTTTTTCCTCCGTACCTGGACCTTAATCTCGACACGCCGACCGGACCATCGACATATATCTGTCGCAGCACCGCAGCACATCGGACAAACCACCAGTCCGCATCGACAGGCGGCATCTGTTTGTGTACGCCAGTCTTTACATGACCAGCCCACAGAGGGGGCTTGATCTTCTCATTTTCCTTAAGTTTTTCTGCAGCGCACGTTATCAAGTCGCTTGCTGGTACATCATATACCGTTGTCATAGTGATCCCCTTTGTCTGGACTTGTGAATATAATTAACCTATCGGCACAGGCAATTCCGAATACTGCTACTTCCCCGGGGTAGATGAACGATGGTTGTGGGTGAGAACAATGTTTAGAACATTGGAGGTGTGTTTCGGAAGTGCCGGGATACTACAGAGATCAGGAAATGATTAAATGATTCAGCTTCATATTACGATACGACCCACATGTCAGATGAAACAGAACCGGAAACCCGAAAGAAACGCGTTGACCGCAAACTCGAAGCCGTAGGGTGGAAGATCACAAAACACGATAAGTCAAAACCTTTGAGTTTCTATCCATCCAATGCCATTGAGGAGTCTACCTTAACCGGTCCTGTTGACTATGCTCTTGCGGATCAATTCAATCCACAGGTCTTACCAAATAATTATTTAACCGATCCAAACGTGATAACCACTTCCGCACTGGAAAAGAGAGGGGAGCTGGCAGAGAGGACAGAGCGTTTCAAGAGATTCTCTATTGAGGAGATCAGGAAGAGAGATTATAACCTTGATATCTTGTGGTTGAAGGACGAAACGCTCGAGGATGCGGACGATCTGCCTGAACCAGACGAACTGGCAGGAGAAGCAATCACCCATCTCGAAGCAGCCATCAACGGACTTGGGGAAGTATTATTTCATCTCAATGAGAATAACAACGAATCCAGGGTTAACCGATGAAAGAAATGGAATTGATTCTCGATGAAGGCGAGGGATACTTGATTGAGTTCAAAGAATCGGTATCTGATTCGCTTGCCAGAGAGATGGTTGCCTTTGCCAATTCATCGGGCGGACGGGTATTCGTCGGCATATCTGATGACGGCAGGATAAAAGGTGTTGACATCACCAACCGGCTCGGATCTCAGGTTTATGATATTGCACGCAAATGCGACCCGCCTGTGAATATCACGCTCAAGGAATGGGAAAACATCCTCATTGTAGAGATCAGCGAAGGAACAGACAAACCATACTCCTGCAAGGACGGTTTCTTCATCCGTGCGGGTTCCAATACTCAGAAACTGAGACGGGATGAGATCGTCGATTACTTTACCCATGAAGGAAAGATCCGGTTTGATGAGCAGTTCTGCATGGATTTCCAGTATCCTGACGACTTTTCGCAGGAGAGATTTCACCGCTATCTGCAACAATGCGGCATCACCTCAAACCTCTCTGGCGAGCAGATTCTCACAAATCTTGGTGTGGCACAAAGGCAGGCTGGAAGATTGCTCATGAAAAACGCCGGCGTCCTGATGTTTGCTAGGGAACCCACACGATTCCATTTTCATGCCGCAATCACATGCGTTCGTTTCAGAGGAAAGACCAAGACCCACATAATCGATCGCAAGGATTTTGGTGAGGATATCATCACGAATGTGGACAGAGCCATGAAATGGTTGAAAACCTACATCCCGCTTCGATATGAGATCACAGGGAAGAAATTGCAGCGTGACGAGATACCTGAGCTGCCCTACGATGCTCTGAGAGAGGCATTGCTCAATTCGGTCGTTCACAGGGATTATTTCGAGAAGGGCGCGGTTACGATGGTGGAGTTCTATGATGATCGGGTTCACATCCACAACCCGGGCGGTCTGGTGAAAGGGATCCGCCCGGAGGAATTTGGCTTGACGTCCATCTCCAGAAACCCGTTTCTTCAGGGTTTATTCCACCGTGCGAATCTTGTAGAGAGGATAGGGAGTGGAATCGGCAGGATGATGGATGAAATGAAGACGGCAGGTCTTCCAGAGCCTGAGTTTAACTGGAATGGATTCTTCAGGATTACTTTCAAGAGGTCTGAGAAGGGAGATCTGGAAGTCGCTGCAGCAGGCGGCACAGTAAGCAATACAGATTTTCGCATCTTAGAGTTGATCGAGAACGGTGAGATCGTTCGCCGTCCAGATGTGGAGAGATTGCTTCATCTCTCCTATGCCACCGCTCAAAGACATCTGGCTAATCTCGTGAAGAAAGAACTGATATTATTTGAGGGTGCTCCGAAAACAGGCAAATACGTCATGACCCGGAAAGGGGAAGGGTTTCTTGCGTCTTTGAAGAAGGAAGGGGATCATCGATGAGCCGGCGGAATATCCACCAGGGAGTGTTGTTGGGAGAGGTGACTGAGTCACTGACTGAGTCAGAAAGCGGATGTGATGTAGTAAGTGATGTAGTAAGTGATGTAGTAAGTGATGTAGTAAGTGATGTAGTTCTGCACATGAGCCTAATAAGGGGAGGTACCGATGGCTGAACCAGCCCCCAAAAAAGAGATTGAAGGGGAGTATGAGTTGCTGGAGGGGTGGGTGTGGACTAACATACAATCCACTCTTGATCTGAAAATGGGTCAATCACCGCCTGGAAAAAGTTACAACACAATCGGCGAGGGATCGCCTCTGCTCAATGGTCCCACGGAATTCGGTCCGATGCACCCAACACCAGCCCAATGGACAACCCGTATCACCAAAACATGCAATGTTGGAGATATTTTGTTGTGTGTAAGAGGCTCCACAACTGACAGAATGGATTGGGCAGACCAAAAATATTGTATTGGGAGAGGTATTTCTGCCATTTCGATAATTGAAGAACTAGGAAACCGAAATTATTATTATTTATATATTAATATGAAAACCGATGAGATCATCGGAAAAACAAGGGGTTCAACATTTCCCAATTTGTCAAAAGATCAACTCAATAGTTTACCAATCCCTCTCCTTCCCCTCGCCGAACAGCGCTGCATCGTCGCCAAACTCGAAGCCCTTCTGGCGCAGGTGAACACCACAAAAGACCATCTGGCAAAGGTCCCGCCGATCATCAAGCGTTTCCGCCAGAGCATGCTTGCTGCTGCCTGCTCGGGGCGGCTGACAGAGGACTGGCGCAGAGAGCACCCTGATGTCGAGCCTGCAAGTGAGTTGTTGGAGAGGATCAGAGAGGAGAGGGTTAGAAAATATGAAGAGGAACGTAAGAAAGCGAAAGAAGAAGGTAGGAAGAAGCCGAAAAAAGATTACGAATTTACAAGCGAGGATAATTTTTCAATACCTTCTTGGGTAGACGCCAAACTTGAAAATCTGATATATATTGCAGGAAGGATCGGCTGGAGAGGTTTGAAAGCCGAGGAATACACAAAATATGGTCCAGTATTTCTATCGGTACACAAGTTAAACTATGGGGAGGAAGTTGATTTCAGAGAATCAAACCATATTTCTATGGAACGGTATGACGAAAGCCCCGAAATCAAGCTTCAAGAAAATGATATTTTACTTGCTAAAGATGGGGCAGGCATCGGGAAAATTGGAATCGTCAAGAATTTAAGTCAATTAACTACTGTAAATTCATCACTATTAGTCATCAGAAGTCGAGAAGCATTTGTACCAAAATATCTGTTCTATTTTTTAAGTGGACCTCAACTCCAAAGTATTGTTCAACAGAGAATTACAGGAAGCGCAACTCCACACCTTTTTCAGAAGGATATTAAACAATTTATTCTTTCCATACCACCCCTCCCCGAACAACACGAAATCGTCCGCCGTGTCGAAACCCTCTTCCACTCTGCCGACAATGCCGAAGAACGCGTTGCCGATGCAACCACCCACGCAGACCACCTCACCAAAGTCCATCCTCGCAAAGGCATTCCCGAGGCGAACTGGTGTCGCAGGACCCCGGTGACGAGCCTGCAAGCGTTCTGCTGGAAAGGATCAGGAAAGAGAGGGTGGAACTGAAAGAGACGAAGAAATCACGAAAAAGAAGATCGAAGACCCTGTCAGATTCCAATTGAGCGATACGATGAGAAAAATCACCGAAATCCCGGATATAGACCGACCTCGGGAGAAACTGATAAGAAGAGGAGCCTCCTCGCTTTCCGATGTTGAATTACTTGCAGTTCTGATCGGGAAGGGGTTTCCTGGAAAGGATGTTCTTCAGGTCGCATCAGAGATCGATAGACGGTTCAAAGATGATCTGGACAAGATCGGATTTGAAGAACTCACCAAGATTGAAGGCATCGGAGAAGTAAAAGCCTCCCAGATTCTTGCCAGTTTTGAGCTTGCCAGGCGGTACTTCGGGAAAAAGGATGTTAAAATTACCTTCCCAACAGATGTTCTGCCTTTTGTGATGGAGATCCGTGATAAAAATCAGGAATATTTTGTCTGCATCTCCTTAAACGGTGCAAACGAGGTTATCGGAAACAGGGTGGTTACGGTGGGGCTCTTGAACGCAAACCAGGTGCATCCACGAGAGATATTTTCAGATGCTATCGTGGAGCGTGCCGCATCGATCATCCTGGTCCATAATCATCCATCAGGGAACATAGAGCCAAGCCATGCAGATATCGCAGTAACAAAGCGATTGGTTGAGGCAGGAGAGATTTTAGGTATCAGGATACATGACCACATCATTGTATCGAAAGATGATCATACGAGCATGAAGGAGAGGGGGCTGATTTAGAGTGGTCACAACAACCCCTTGCATCGATGCAGTCACATCAGCAGTTCACGAATGCAAGATCAAGCAGATCACCTGCGTGCCCGGCTACCCGATCACCAGACTTGCAGAGCACCTGATGAGCGGAACAGATGCTGAGTGGTGCATCAACGAAAAAGTCGCAATGGAGATTGCGCTCGGAGCTTCTGCCCATGGCAGCCGGTCGATGGTGATCGTGAAGCATGTCGGGATGAACATTCTTGCTGACCCGCTCGTAACGGCAAGCACACACACAACCGGCGCAGGTGTCGTGGTGATCGCAGGGGATGACCCAGCGGCAGTCGCATCCCAGAACGAGCAGGACTCCAGATACTGGGGCTTGCTTGCGGAGGTGCCGGTGCTCGATCCAAATCCAGGCAACCTCCATGACGCCGTC
>DTYY01000086.1 GCA_012961645.1 Methanosarcinales archaeon
AGTCGGACTATGTCTCGCTCGATGTCGATTAGCGTGTATTTTTTGGCGAAATTTACTCAAACTTCGGGTGTAAGGGTTGCGGTGTGTGCTCAAAAGAATGTCGTTTTGAACCCATTTTCAGATATCTTTTTGTCTGATGGAGTGGTAAAGAGCCAACGCGCATGAACGAGATGATTCGCATAAAGACCATTCATATCGTTGTGACAGGCAGGGTGCAGGGCGTAGGATTCCGATACTTCACTGTGAGACAGGCTCAGAACCTCGGTCTCAGTGGCTGGGTGAGGAACCTGCCGGACGGGCGGGTCGAAGCAGCGGTGCAGGGTCATGACAATGATGTCGAAACGCTGATCAATCTGCTGCGAATCGGTCCTGCATCATCAGAGGTCACTGATGTGAAGATTGAGGAGATCGAGCATGAAGCGTTTTCCGGGTTTGCTGTGAGGTTTTAAATGGCGGGCGATTCGGCTGATGATCTGATTGAAAAACTGAAGAACATACGTGGATTTAAGGTCATTGCGAGCGATCCGCAGCACGTTCTGGTGGATATCCGGGATTTTGGAATGGACACATCAGAACTGATAGCCCGCCTTTCTGAGCACGGGACCAGGGTGCATGAGTGCGGAAGCGACTGCATCCGGATCGATTCAGACGCCATGGACCAGAAGCTGATCGATGTGATCGCCAGTTCGATCATGGCGTGGGGGCGTGATCTCGCCAGAAGAAACATTGAAGATGTGCTGAAAGGAGGAATGTGTGTGGGCAGAAGAGATTGTGAATATTATCCGTGCCATTTCGAGGAGCAGGACTGTACGTTCTGCTTCTGCCCGTTTTATCCGTGCGATGATGAGCGCACAGGTGGCAGATACGTCGAGAGTTCAACCGGTGGCATGGTCTGGAGTTGCGTGGACTGCACAATCATCCATGAACCTGATGTCGCACAGGAGATATTAAGCGAGTTGATGGCGCTTGAACCGGGGAGTGATATGCGGGCGGTGTTCCAAAAGACGGTTGCAAGACATCTGTCTGGCACTGCATAGGTCTGGCAAGAATGTTCATGCGGACAGGTACCGATCATGCCTGCAAACAACAGGATTGATGAGATTATCCGGGTTTTAAAAAGCTCAAATAAAAGATTTAAGCCCCCCGCGGTTACGAAAGTCTCTCACGAACGCGACCCGTTCCTGGTCCTGATCTCTTGTCTCTTGAGTCTCAGGACAAAGGATGAAGTGACCTCTGCCGCCTCAGAACGGCTGTTTTCTCTGGCTAAAACACCTGAAGAGATGCTTAGATTGAGTACTGCCGATATCGAGGATGCGATCTACCCGGTTGGATTCTACCGGAGAAAATCCGTGCAGATTCAAGATATCTCGAAATGCCTGGTAGAACAGTATGGCTCAGAGGTTCCTGACAAGATCGATGAACTTTTGAAGCTAAAAGGCGTTGGCAGAAAGACCGCAAACATCGTGGTCACGCTCGGGTTTGGCAAGCCAGGAATTGCTGTGGATACACACGTTCACAGGATATCGAACCGGTTCGGGCTTGTTGCGACAAAAACGCCGGATCAGACCGAGTTTGAGCTGCGAAGAATATTGCCGGTTGCATACTGGCGGGATTTCAACGATCTGCTCGTAGTTCACGGGCAGAACGTCTGTAAACCGGTCAGCCCGAGGTGCAGCGAGTGTCTGATCAGCAGGTGGTGTGGGAAGATCGGTGTCGAACGGTCGAGGTGAGCGATCAGGAGTCGCCACGATCTGTTCAGACTCGCGGTCTTCGTCTAAACATGCGAATTCGTATTTACTGGTACATGCTCAATAACTCGTGGATAAAATCAGTTAAACAGTGTAATTTGTGTGTGAGAGTTAAGAATATGGGTTATGTACTCATTTCGGTAACTTAAGCTAAGGGTCTGTTAAGAATTAACCTGAACAACTATTAAGTACCATAACAATCTATTATTATGTCATGGAAGAATGTGCCATCAAAAA
>DTYY01000087.1 GCA_012961645.1 Methanosarcinales archaeon
CTTGATATAAAAAATTTAAAATATTCATATTCTAAATCATGCCCTCTGAAGGTCTCTGGAATGTTCACGATATCAAAGTCGATAAATGACGATATCTACATCGATGAGATCGCCGCAGTCACGATATCGCTGGCAAACGACGGCAAACGTCCAATCAGCTCGATCAGGGTGAGGGATACCCTGCCGCCCGAATTTGAACTGACCGAGAACTCGTCACTCTCCTGGGAACTGGATCTTGATTCTGGGGAGCGCAGGAGTTTCACATATTTTTTGAGACCGCTACAGCCGAATGAAGAGGGGTGTACCATCTCGGCTGCGATCGCTGAGTGGACCGAAGGCGGTAATGACTATTCTGCACGATCCGATTCCCCGTGTATTGCTGTATATGGACCAAAGATCGAGTTGTCGAAGACTGCGAGCCCAGAAACCACCGACGTGGGCGGAATTGTTACCGTTACTGTCGAGGTTGCGAACACAGGGAATGTGCTGGCAAGCATCGGTGTAACTGATTCGCTTCCAGAAAATGCTGTGCTGTTGGGTGGTGTGCTCGGTGCTGATGCGGTTTTGCGCGCGGGCGAAAGCCATACATTCAGTTATACTATGCGGATGGATGCACCAGGGTCTGTCGAACTGCCGCCTGCTATTGCGCATTTTGTGGATGTGTATGATTACGATGGAACCACTGTTTCAGAGAGTGTATCGCTCACAACAGATACGGCAGCAATCCCTCGTGCTGCACAAACAATCGATACGTCAGACCGACCGATCGCTGCTGCGACTGCGGCAAGTAGCGCCACCAGAACCGATGAAAGATCCGGTTTGGGGTCGGTCTGCGTGTTGGTTGGATTCCTTGCTGCTGTGTTTCTGATTATGCGGGTTAGGCGAAGACGTACGTGAGATTTTTTGTACGTTTGGTCAGGATGGTTACCACAGACGCTGAACAGGCGTCTCATAGAGCATCTATTTTTGATTTAGATCGATTCAACCTCCTCCTCAAACGCGGCATCCATCTTGCTTACATCAGGACCGCCGCCCTGCGCCATCCCTGGCTTTCCGCCGCCGCTCCCGCCGAGTTTTTCGCATATCCTGCGCACGATCGCACCGGCATCAAGTCCGCTTGCTTGCGCATCCCTGCCGACCGAGACCACAACCTTCCCGCCATCGCTGGTGCTGCCTATGAGCGAGACCATGTCAGGGATTTCACGCATCCTCCCTGCGATCTTGATCAGTTCCTGCATATCTGCATGCGAACTGATATATGACGCAATCCTGATGTTGCCGACTGATATGGCGCCCGCAACCATGTTATCTGCGAGTGCAGAGGCGAGTTCCTCCTTCAATCGGGTGTTCTGCTTCGAAAGCTCCTTCCATTCGGTGAAGAATCGGTTTGCGGTACTGGCGAGTTTCTCAGGTGGCACCCTGAGGATTGAGCACGCCTGTTTCAGTATGCGATCCCGCTCCTGCGAGGCGAGCACAGCTGCACTTCCGGCGGCAAACTCGATCCGCTCGACACCGTCCTGTATCCGCTCAGTGTGCAGCAGTTTGATCTGCCCGACCATGCCGGTGTAGGGCAGGTGCGTCCCTGCGCACGCCTCCACATCACCGCCGACACGGATGACCCTGATATTCCTGCCCGGCGGAACGCCGCCCTGATACAGACCAAAGCCATACTCCTTCTCAGCATCTACCCGGTTGCTCCATCCGCTATATACACGCAGATTCTTTGCAACCTCCTCGTTTGCGAGTTGCTCGATCTCAACAAATTCGTGGTCAGTGATGCGCTTAAAATGCGTCACATCCAGACGGGCTTTTGTTTCTGACTTCTGCGCTCCGGTCTGCCAGATATGATCCCCGAGAACAACCTTTGCGCAGTGATTCACGATGTGCGTGGCTGTATGGTGCTGAGCATGTGCAAATCTGCGTTTCGAGTCGATCCTGCCGGTGACAAGATCTCCCTTTCGAACCGGATGGACCACACCCTCGTTCGGTTCGGCGATCTTGTGGAGAACGACCCCTGACACCGACTGCACATCGATCACATGCAGAACAACGTCTGATGTTGATATCACGCCGTGATCGGCAGGCTGTCCGCCGCCTTCCGGATAGAACAGTGTCTGGTCAAGGATGATGCAGTTGTCGCACACGTCAAGCACCACCGCCTCAAACGAGGTATTCTCTGGTTCATCATAAAACAGGAGTTTTGTCGATGGAACGAGTTTTATTCTGTCATGCTGTGATATTTCCTCGTCCTCAGCCGGTGCAGCGGTATGAGTGCTTGCAACCATCGAATAAAAGTTGTCAGGGAGATTGATGGCAGTCTTTTCTGCATCCGCCACTTCCTTTGCGATCTCAGGCGGGATTCCGTGCGTATCATACCACTCGATCAATTGCGATGTTGGAATCACTCCCCCAGATTTTATTTTTCTGACCGAACGCTCGATAAGCCGCCTGCCTTTTGAAATAACCTGTCTATATTTTGTCTCCTCGATATCAAGGATCTCTCTGATGGTTTGCAGCCTGTGAGCATACATGGGATCGTTGATTTGGTTTATCTGCATCTCAACCAGCTCTGACATTGAAATATCGAGTTCTGCCGCGTCCATCAGACGTAACATCCTTCTGATAACCAATCTTGCGAGGTAGCCTGCTTTAACGTTTGACGGGACGATTCCGTCGCCAAGCATGAAGGCAAGGCAGCGAGAGTGATCGGCGATGGCATAGATCTTTTCAACTGGCTCTATGATCGATTTAAGCCTTTCCACACCGATTCCGATCTCATTTGCCACCGAATTGCGCAGTTGATCGAGATCAGTGATCGTGCCCAGATCGAATCTGCCTGAGAGGCGTGCATTCTGTGCAAGTACCTCTGCATATTCAGGATCGTGCAGCGAGTGTTCGATTCCTGCATACTCCATGATTTTGTTAACGATATCCGGAAATATGGCGTCATATATCGTTGGAGATCCTTTCGACGCCCATACGAATCGTTCAAGACCATATCCGGTATCCACGATGGAATTATCCATCTTGATATACTGCTTTCCCTTGATCATGATATCGCCATCCCTGCTCTCGCGCATGTCCATAAATACAAGGGTTGCAAGTTCGAGACCGTCAACGATCACCTCAAGACACGGACCTGCATTGCCACCGCCAGCCCATGGCTCCTCTTTGTATGTAACATCGCTTAGCAGTCCGAGTTTGGTTAACAGACGGTCGCAGTACTCCACGGTCTCATCCTTCCAGTATACCTCATGATCCTGGTCATTAAAGGCATGATGTGCCATCATCTCAAAATTTGTGAGATGTCTGCCGCTTTTTCCAACAGAATCCAGGTCATCAAGCCGGATGCATGGCTGTGAGATGCATAGCGGGTTTGCCGGTGGAGGCACGATCCCTGATGTGACAAATGGCTGAAAATCGGCGATCGAGGCGATGGTCAGATAAATATCGTCACGCCAGCGTGCTATCACCGGATACCTGCCGATCCGTGTGTGATCGTTCGCCTCGAAGAAAGTGAGGAACGCCTCACGCATCTCTGTAAGATCGTAGCTCTTTGAGAATGCCGGGTCTCCTATGAATGTATACTCATCACACGGCGCGTCGCCGCAGGTCTCCTGTTCCTCGTTCCTTGTCCAGAAATGCTCACCGCATTTCAGGCACTCTTTACGTATGAATCCGTTATCTTTGAAATATGTGAGTTGATATTCCTGATCAAACATGTGATTGTTCATGAGTCCTGTTCTGATTTAAATGTGTTCCGCGTGAAAGTTTTGGGGTGCGCGTCCTTGGGCATGGAGATTGTTACCCACCTGAAAGCCCCACCGGAGCGATAACTTTACAAACATAACATCGAGATCACTTATGAAAAGGAGGTAAGAAGATTGGCTGACATAAAGGAAAAGGTCATACCTGTAATCGAGAAGATCCGACCGATGTTGCAGGCTGATGGCGGCGATATTGAACTGATCGATGTCAGTGACGATGGCACCGTCAAGGTGAAGCTCGTTGGCGCATGTGCCGGCTGCGCCATGTCGCAGTACACGCTGAAACTCGGTGTCGAGCGGTTGCTGAAGCACGAGGTTCCAGAAGTTACGCAGGTTGAGTCTATATGACATCTGACGAGCGCGGAGAGTACGGCGAATACAGGGTGGCGAGGGTCCATGGCAGGGACGTTCCGTGGGACCCGTCTCAGCTCAGGCAGATCAGGGATCACCCGTGTTTCAGTGCAAGCGCCTGCCACGCATTCGGCAGGATGCATCTTGCGGTTGCTCCGAAGTGTAACATCCAGTGTAACTACTGTATCAGGGAGTTTGACTGCGTAAACGAGAGCAGACCTGGCGTTACAAGCGAGGTCTTGTCGCCGGAAGAGGCGGTAAAGCGTGTGAAAGAGGTGATTTCCGATTTTCAGTATATCAAGGTGATCGGGATCGCAGGTCCTGGAGAGCCGCTATTCAACGAGGAGACATTCGAGACGTTACGGCTCTTAAAAGAGGAATTTCCACATCTTATCAAGTGTATCAGTACCAATGGGCTTCTGCTACCTGAGAATATAGATCTGCTGAAGGAGCTTGGAGTTTCGAACATCACTGTGACGATGAGTGCGGTTGATCCGGAGATCGGCAAGGAGATCTATTCGTTTATCAATTATCACGGAAAGAAGTACACAGGGAGGGAAGCTGCCGAGATTCTGCTCGAAAAACAGCTGGAAGGACTTGAGAGGTCGATTGAACTTGGTATGATCACGAAGGTGAACACCGTCCTGATACCCACAATCAATGACCACCACATCACCGATGTGGCAAGGAAGGTGAGGGAGACCGGGGTGTACATGCAGAACATCATGCCACTCATCCCGCAGTACAAATTCGCGGATATTGCGCCGCCAACATCATCAGAAAAGCGCGCCATACAGGATGAATGCAACAAAATCATCAAGCAGATGCGGCACTGTAGACAGTGTCGGGCTGACGCGATCGGGCGGCTTGGCGAGGACGTTCAAGAGAGATATTACCATAAATCGAAAGAAAAATGAAAAAGAAACTGTACGTACCGTATCCGGGGCACTTTGATGGCTTGAAGGAACTCATATCAGAGGCGGGAAAGGATATATATTCGGTATATATGGCAGGCTCGCCTGATTACATAGGCACTGGCAGGAGCAATCTTTCCGCCCCCCAGATCGAGGATATCAGGGAGCAGACCGAGTATGCCCATAAGCATGGCGTGAAGATGGAGATCGTGCTCAACAGTACATGTATGGGCGGGCGGCAGCTCACGCCCGAGGGTTTCAACCTCAACCACTGGTATCTTGAAAAGCTCGATGAATGCGGCATCGATACCATCGTCGTGGCAGATCCTTATCTGGTCGAGACGATCGCAAGAGACTTTGACATGCGGGTGGTCGTGTCGGTATTATCGTTCGTGAGTTCACCGCAGAAAGCAGAGCTGTATGAGGAACTCGGAGCATCCTCCATCGTGCTCGACCCTGATGAGAACAGGCATTTCGAGGTTCTGCATGCGATTCGTGATGCAGTGGACTGTGAACTAAAACTGCTCGTCAATGAGGGCTGTTTGTACCAGGGTCCGTTTCGGTATGCGCACTTCAATTTCTTCTCGCATGCCTTTGGTCCACCCCCGCGTCCCAACGTGCTCGATGATTATTATCATCATAAATGTATATCGATGAGGATAAAAAATCCTGAATTGATCATCACATCACCATGGATCAGACCCGAGGATATTAGGGAGTATGCTGAGATCACTGACGTCTTCAAGATCGGCGGGCGAACCCATTACATCAACTGGGTTCTAAACTGCCTCAGAGCATATACAGAGGAGACTTATGATGGCAATCTGATGAATATACTCGACTGCCCAAAGGAACTGAGGGATCTATTTTATATATCGAACAGAGACCTTGATGGAGTCATCGATCACTGGAAGGAATGTCCGATGATATGTAATAACTGCGGCTTTTGTAAGGAACTGACAGATAAGTTTGTTTATATGTACACCGGAGGCGGCACAGAGAACGAAGCATTGACTCAGTGGAGCAAAATGGCGGTGTGTGCATGAATGCAGAAAAACTCCTGCAGGCAAGGGCGGACCTTGAGAACAACCTGAGAGCACTGCTTGGAAGGGCAGTTCTGGTCATAGAACTGGATCTCTTCGCGCTGCCATGCGGGTGCAACGGCATCACCGCGAACATGCGCGGACTCGAACTGGATGATGTAGAGGTATTCGAGGAGCAGATGCTGCCGTATTTCAAAAAAATGGCAGCAAGCCTTGATATTCCGCCAAGCTTCATATTCGCAAGGCTTGTGCCGGGAAGTTCGGTTGTTGCAGCGATTAACTGGCGTGTGCTCTGCGATCGGTGCTATCCCGAGTTTGCCCGAGCACGCGGGAAGAAGCCGAGACCTGACATCTACATCATGCATATCGAGCGGCGGGAAGGACGGGGGAGCGAGAAGAGGAAAGGGTGACGCTTAGAAAAATCGCAACAACAAATTTACCCAAAACAGCCTGACACCAGCTCTACCCATTAAGAGAGTTTTTGATTCCGGCGGGTCAAGTTTTTTTAGGGCTGAGCGCACTTCCAGGCATCGAATTAAACCAGATTGCAGCGATGATGGCGATGAGATTATTTTCTTTCTGCCTGATGGCATGCCTGAAGAAGGACGCTGGTGTCGGGTTTGAGAAGTCGACGGTTGAATCTGTTTTTGAGGAAATTATCGAATTTCTGGGC
>DTYY01000088.1 GCA_012961645.1 Methanosarcinales archaeon
AGAACCCCGTCCTCCGGTCACCGTTGAAAAACGTACGAATACAGGGGTCTTCTTCTCTGGGTCCTGGAGGAATTTCGCCTTTGTGTAAGCTTCCATGCTCTTGTAGACCTGGAAGTAACCATGAGCTCCCGCCCCCTTGGCGTGGACAACCCGCTCAGGGATACGTTCCCTATCAAAGTGAGCCATCTTCTCGATGAACTGGACGTCCTGCAGCAACACAGGTCCACGTTCACCTACGGTCTCTGAATTCTGATTGTCGCTGACCGGAACACCCTGGTTCGTGGTCAAAACTCTTTCTTCGTTCATAATGAACCCTCCCTTATTTTATGGGTGAAAGGTTTCTTATTCACTTAAACTTATCTGTTGATCTGGTGAGTTCCGGAACGGACCCCCAGGTTTCGAAACCCCGGCAGTGTCGCTTCTGAATGAAAAGACCATCTCAAATTCAAAATCTAAATGAAAAAAAGCACAAATGTGGTTTTATATCAAAATGGGCATCCGATTTGGCAGGATATCTAATTATAGGACGGCATGTAAATTTCGGGGCATCCAAAATGTTAGGTGTGTTTTCCTATAATCGAAACCAAATACCAACCTTCCAAATACATCTCTTCTTGCCAAAAAAGCAATTTTTTTGCTATTTATTCTGAAACTTGGAATCAGGAATAAATCTATTGTTTCTGCTCTGTTATCATTACCGGACAGGGGAGAAATCCGCGTTAACGATGGTTACAAAGACCCTTTATGCAGTGGCAGAAGGAGGAATCTTTGACCATCCGAGCGGGGGGTTTTCACCGCTATTTCACTTGGCAGGTACTGGCTGGTTTCTGCATTTTGAGAAGATGCTCTACGACAACGCGCTCCTCTCAAGGCTAACCTTTGCAAGAATCGCAAAAGAGACGTTTAACGGGGTGCTCCGGGAGATGACCGATGATAATATGCGGAAGTGTGTCAGGGATATGTTCCTCGTGTTTGGAGTGCATCTGGAAGGAAAGCCCGTCAGCAGATACACAGATGCTTTATCCAGTCGATTTATACCTTAAAGAGCGTATTGTGATAGATGACGAAAAGATCGATCGGAAGAAACAAAAATCACGCCTATTTCTCCCTGCCCGCATCCAGACTCTACTCCTCGTCCCGCAGCCTCCCGATCCTTGCCACCGCAACAGCCCGGTCATCAGGATCGAGCCGCATAATCCGGACACCCTGCGTATTCCTCCCCTGCATCCTGATATCACGCACAGGAATCCTGATTACGTTCCCGTTCTGGCTTGTGACAAGGAGTTCATCATCCTCGTAAACGCTTTTGATCGCTATTCCAAGCCCGTTTCGCAGACTCGGAATGATCGTGATAATCCCTTTTCCTCCGCGTCTTGTGACGCGGTATTCATCGAATTCGGTACGCTTCCCGTACCCGTTCTCTGTCAGGGTGAGAAGCGTTGCACCCTCCTCCACAATCTCCATATCAACGACGTAATCGTTAGCCGCAAGACTGATTCCCCTAACGCCACGTGCGGTCCTGCCCATGCTGCGCACGTCTGGCGCATTGAACCGGATCGCCTTGGCGTGAGCGGTGCCGATTATGATATCATCAGAGTCATTGACCCTCCGTACAGAGACCAGTTCATCGCCCTCGTCCAGCCGAAGCGCGATGATCCCGCCCCTCCGCGGACGGCTGAACTCAGAAAGCGGGGTTCGCTTCACAATCCCGTTTTTCGTCGCCATCGCAAGGTAATGCGCGTCATCAAACTCGCTCACCCTGACAAAAGCCGTTACGCTCTCATCTGATGCCAGGTCCAGCAGATTCACGATCGCCTTGCCTTTCGACTGTCTGCTCCCCTCAGGAATGCTGTATACCTTGAGCCAGTGAACCCTGCCTTTATCTGTGAAGAAGAGGATGTAATCATGGGTATTTGCGATGAAGATGTCCTCAACGACGTCCTCCTCCTTCGTGCCCATACCGATGACCCCTCTTCCACCCCGCCCCTGCCGGCGGTACGTATCGATCGGCACACGCTTGATGTATCCTGTGTTCGAGATGGTGATGATCGCATCCTCAGACGGGATCAGGTCCTCGTCCTCGAACTCCTCGTGCGCCTCCAATATCTCGGTCCTTCTTGGATCTGCATACTTCTCTTTTATCGCAAGAAGCTCCTCTTTTATCAGATCAAGGACTCTCTGTGGGTTTGCAAGCACTTCTTTCAAAAATGCGATCGTCTTTTCGAGTGTTGCATACTCCTCTTCAAGCTTCTCACGTTCCATTCCGGTAAGGCGGCGAAGCTGCATCTCAAGGATCGCCTTTGCCTGCACAACGCTCAACCCAAAATTCGAGATCAAGCCGTCTCTTGCCGTCTCTGCTGTCTTTGACGATCGTATCAGCCTGATCACCGCATCGATGTTATCGAGTGCGATCTTCAGCCCGTCAAGGATGTGCAGTCTGTCTTCGGCTTTCTTGAGATCGTACCTGCTTCTCCGGATGATTATCTCCTTTCTGTGATCTATATAGCACTGTATCAAACCTTTCAGCGAGAGGACCTTTGGTTCGCCTTCCACCAGCACGAGGTTGATGATTCCGAAGGTGGTTTTTAATTGTGTGTGTTTGTATAACTGATTCAAAATGACCTGCGGGTTTGCGCCCTTCTTTACATCGACGACGATCCTGATTCCTTCTTTGTCCGACTCATCCCTCAGATCGGCGATTCCCTCGATCTTACGCTCCTTTACGAGATCTGCGACGTCCTCAACGAGTTTTGCCTTGTTCACGCGGTACGGAAGCTCTGTGACGATGATCTGATCCCTGTCCTTCCATTTCTTGATCTCGGTCCTGGCGATCATCTCGACGATGCCGCGCCCGGTCGTGTACGCAGCCCTGACCCCTGCAAGCCCTGTGATCGCGGCTGCAGTCGGGAAGTCAGGCGCCTGGACGTGCGCCATCAGTTCGTGGACGGTCGCATCAGGATGATCGATCACGTGAATGATGCCGTCCACGACCTCGCCGAGATTGTGCGGCGGCATATTCGTTGCCATACCGACAGCGATCCCTGTTGAGCCATTGATCAGTAGGTTCGGAAGGAGCGCGGGCAGGACGGATGGTTCCTTGAGTGAATTATCATAATTCGGAACAAAATCAACAGTATCCTTGTTTATATCCTCAAGGAGCTCCTTTGCGATCTTTGCCATCCGAACTTCAGTGTAACGCATCGCAGCAGCAGCGTCGCCGTCGATCGAGCCAAAATTCCCCTGCCCATCGATCAGCGGATATCTGAGTGAGAAGTCCTGCACCATCCGCACAATCGTGTCATAGATCGCAGCATCGCCATGCGGATGGTACCTCCCCATCACGTCACCAACGATGCGTGCCGATTTGCGGTGCGGCTTATCAGGCAGCGACCCACTCTCGAGCATCGAGTACAGGATGCGGCGGTGCACCGGCTTCAAGCCGTCGCGGACATCAGGAAGCGCACGCCCGATTATTACGCTCATCGCATAGTCAAGGTACGATGACTTCAGTTCCTCTGTGATCGGGATCTGGCGTACCTTGCCTGCAGGCGCCGGGAGCTCTGGTTGAATCGGTGGTTGCAGATCGGGCGATGTGGTCATTAGGATCTCTGTAATATGTTGTCCTGTAGACACTTAAGGATGCTCGAGACGAGACTTTCGAGATCTCAAAATGATGATTATATCTTTAAGTATTACAATACTGTCTGTTCGAGGGGCGTTTTGCATACGTCATGCCTGTAAGGTAAGCACGCGCCTCCCAGATTTCGGGATCTTTGGGTTACCTCATCTTCCCAAGCAGCGTGCCGATATCCTCATGAAATCCGAGTTCGCCGCCCTCAACAACCGTCTTCTTGATGCCCCTGTGCCCTTTGCGGGGCGGGTGCAACCTGAACAGCGGTTTTAGTTTCGGGATGTCAGATAGCTTTGCATCGCCGTTGCAGACCGCTTTTGCGAAATCTTCCATCGAACCAAGCCCACATCCATCCATGTACTCCTGTGTGAGTCTCTTTCCCCCTTCAAAGCGTCCACGCAGGCGGAGAAGATTTGCAAGCGTCTCAGCATCCACAATACCCCATGCGATATAATCCTTCGCCTTCCGGATCATTCCTGTGTAATTGGGTGTCTCATCCAGGATCACGCAGTGATTGACACTGTGCAGCCGCAGCATCTTCAGCGTATCCCTGATTTCGGGACGCACCTTAACGCTCCCACGGAGCCGTACCACAGCGTACATCATCGCCCTCCTGCTTCCACGATGCGCATCGTTGTGGTGTTTCTGAGCGCGTCATAAGTCGCCTTTGCGAAATTTAAGGTGGTTCTGGTCGTGCCCCATGAACGGGTCCAGACATCTCTGATACCAGCCATCTCAAGAACCTTCTTTGCTGTTGCTCCTGACGCGATGCCAAGTCCTCTGGGCGCAGGTTTTAGTTCGATGCCGACGCTTCCCGCCTTTCCAACCACCTGAAACGGCACCGAATGCAGATCCTCGCAACCACATTCCCATGATCCGCAGCCGCGTTTGATCCCGACGATGTGCAGTTTTGCATCCATGATCGATTTGCGTATCGCAGGTCCTGCCTGCTTATCCCTGCCCTGTCCGAATCCGATGTAGCCGTCCCTGTTACCGACGATCGCCACAGCCCTGAACTTGACACGTCGTCCTGAGTCGGTCATCCGCTGCACCATGTTCACATCCAGCACATCCTCTTCAAGTTCTGGCAGCAGGGTCTCGATGATCTCAACCTCCCTGAGCGGCTGCCCTGAGTTTAGAACCACATCGATATCCTTGATCTTTCCTTCTCGGACGAGCGCACCAAGTTTGGTTCGCGGAATCCAGTCCTCACTGACAGGTTGATTCGCGGGTGGCCCCTGTTCTCTTGCCATTATGCACCTCCGAACTCGGATGTGATCTTTGCTTTCGTCGCTTCGAAGACTGATGGCAGGTCAAAGCCCATATATTCGGCAACCATCTCCCCGCGGACCCGCTCGACTGAAGGGAAGACCACCGGATTGTGCGGGATGTCCATGCCTGCATCGACTGCGCCGCGGAGCGCGGCATAGCTTCTTGATCCAAATGAGGAGGTGTGCAGCCCCATGTCGAGCACTCCTTCGCTAAAACCCTTACCGATTGTGCGGTAGCCGAATAGCAGCCCGGTAAGGTATGCTGCGGTAGTATTTCCGGTTGAACCTGAATATCCATAATTTTTAAGTTCGATCGATGTTGCGGATGAGATGATATTGTCGCCCTGATCGCCTGGAATTGCAAACTGTATTCTTGTGTGCCGTGCGCTCTTTCGCACCACCATCCGCGGTTTTTTTGACAACAACAATCGCAACCGCCTGTGGTAATTCGTGCGTCCGACTCTTCGTCTTCTAAACGGCACCTTATACCGTGGTCCGGTTGCCATCTATCGTTCCTCCGTGTGTGGTCTCGTCATATCTACAACACTGTGGCGCGTAGTCGCATAAAGGTTTCGGAGTCGCATAATGATTATATAACATGAGTGTCAGGTATATTATTGGGGTAAACGTATGCGAATAAGCAGAGTGAGTGGAACAATTGAGTTGATACTGGTCTCTATAATGTTGACAGGAGGTGCAGGAGCACACATATACAATCCTGATAAGGTGGTATGCTGGGAATCAGACTGCATCAGCGAGACCAACATGGAATGGGGCGACTATGTCGATGTGTATGTAAAGCATCTGGACACCACATACACGATCGAGGTAAACGATTTTCACATTCTGGATGTCATGATTGATATCGATGAAACAAAGGCAGATCCATGTGCGGATAGAACGTGCAGCGTGGCTCCGGATGCCAAGTTTGTGAATCTCAAGATCTATAAGAATCAGACGCTCATCGGAAGCTATCCGTTCATGGAATCTGTAGATTGCCTCAAATCGTTTTGCACGAGCGAGGGAGGCTGGGATAAAAACGGCATAATCTGGAATGATGGAAACGAGTTCTTTATCGGGGTCAATGAGATCGATGTCAACTTTGCGTCGGAAGACTGCTTCTGCACCGATCCAAAGGAGGAACATGTCAAGGTTGCGTACACCACGGTAAAGCCGCCTGAACTGGAAACATCGGTCAAACTCTATTCTTCGAGTCTGGGTGAGGGCGGAAAACCAGAACTGCTCCCTTCAGAAGACAGTAGTTCGATCGTTCGGTCAAATTCGGTGTTCAAAGCCGAGATCAAGGTAAAAAACAGCGAAAAGATGCCGGCATACCATGTGGATGCATCGGTCTCTGTAAAGCCAGTCGAGACGATCAATGGGAAGTATCCTCCGGATTGTGCGCTGCAAAATATCTACGAGGGAGAAGTCGATGACGAAAGCGGAAAGTGGGTCGGTACCACGGTTCCGATCGATGTACGCAGCGTCAGTACCACCGACGAGCTGGACGGGAGCTCAGGGACCTCGGAAGTCACATATACTCTGCGTTTCAAGGTGCCTTCACTGCCTGACCGGACAAAGTATGAGCTGAGGATCGATCTCACTTACGAGGATTTCAAGGAGAGGCGGTACCAGTACACAGATAACTCGACATACATCGAGGTCCTCCCTGTAATCGAGGTGAAAAAATCGATCGGGACGGAGGATTACGCAGTCGTTGCATCAGAGGCGGCAGAGCCGTACACCGGCGAGACCACTTATGTGATCTACGCGGACTGCGAGCCTTACGTCTTCTTTACGGTGATAAACTGGGGTAATTACACCATTCCATCGCTGAAACTCTCAGATTCCCCCGAGGACTCGTGGCATAAACCTGCGACCACCGATTTCGATGTATGGAGGTGTGCGCTTCCTGCCGACACGTTGAAGGTTCCTGATATGGAATCTGATCGATGGAGCTGGGACTTTTCGCTTGAACCGGGCGGAGTGATGACGTGCGCATATCCTGTGAGCCTCTTAAAGCCCGGAACCTACAAACTAGGCTCTGCAACCGTCAACTGGACAGAAGACGGGTATAATTACAGTATGGTCTCGCACCCGCAGCCGGTTCAGGTGCATGGTCCCTATATTGAGGTGACAAAGACCGTTGATCCAGCTTCGGTAACCCCGAATGATACTGCGAAAGTCACGGTAAGCGTAAAGAACACAGGAGACCGGGCTGCATCGATAACAATCATGGATCAGCTCCCGCTTAAGTCGGTGCTGGTCAGCAAACCGGTGTCTCGTGGCATCGTCATCAATGAAGGGAATGAGACGATCTTTCTGAAACGGGTGATGAAGGCAGATGCAGAGGAGACATTTGAGTACACGATCGATCCGAGCCAGACCGTGATGCTTCCGCCTGCAGTGGTCGAGTTCGTCGATATCACAACTTATGAGGGGATCAGCGTCTCTGATATGCCGATACTGACGGTTGAAGGGACCGAAGCCATCGGTGCGGCTGCCGCCGTCGCCAGAGCTGAAGCAGAGGCAGAGGCAGCGGTTAAGTCAGAAGGAGCGTCAGGATCAGGGATAGCAGCGGCAGAGGCTCCAGCGGCACTAAATACCCCTGTCCGAAAGGAACCAGGGTTCACTGGCATGCTTGCGGTTCTTGCATGCCTTGCTGCGGTACTGATCGGCAGACATCGAAGATGAAGTCTATCAGAATCCCGCTGCTCTTATTTTTGCTGATGGCAGTCCATGCCCAGATGGCTGCGGCAGAGGAGGGTGTTTGCACAGATGCCACGCTCGTATGGGGCGAGCAAGTCGCCATCGGGGAGTATACATTCGAGGCGACCGATTTCAGCGTCGGAAGCGCATCTGATATCAGGCTCGGGGAATCGGTCTGGGCGCTTGTCACGGTGTATGAGAACGGTTCTGTGCTGTGGCGTGAAGTCTTCAGCACCAACGAGACCGCTTCCGATTATGCGTTCAATGCGAACGAAAGCTCATACACGTTCGACATCAATTGCACAGAGACGTATATCGAGAACGAGACCGACCGGATACGGATACACGCCAGCAAGATCGTCGTCGGAAGCAATCCGCAGACCCAGTCGATCACAGTTCAAGTATGTATCATCGAGCCGCCGCAGGTAAATATCATATCCTTTGACAATTGGCTGAACAACACATTCTCAATAACCAAAAGCGTAAACAAAGAGATCTATGTCAGAGAACAGGCGTTCATCGAGCTTATGATAACGAACATCAGCGCGGCAGACCGTGTCAGTATCACCGATTCGATCCCTGACGATTTCGTGGTCGATCCGGATCGCGACCTCTGCTGGGAGTACTCGCAGAACACCTATCGATACTCGATAATGCCACTTGTGCCCGGAGTGTACACGCTGCCAGCCGCAAACGCGTCGGTATGGTGTCAGGGACAGCAGATCAATATCACGAGCAACACTCCAGAGATCAGTGTACAGGGTCCATACATCACGGTTACGAAGACCGCTGAACAAACAGACGGTATGGTAAATGTCACGGTGAGAGCATGCAACAGAGGGGATCGTGGCGCGATGGTGTATGTCTTTGACTCAATACCTGACGGAGCCGAACTGATCGATGGTGTGCTCAACTGGAGTATGGTGTTAAACCCGGTAGAGACCGCGTATACCGGCGAATATGTAAACATATATACAATAAAAATTAATAAAACGGTTACGCTGCCCCGCGCTGTTGTGTATTACCAGACGTCAAGGCAGGTCGATCTGGTGAGGGACTACAAACCCGAGGCGACCTTTGAACTCGAGAAATACATAAACCCCAAGTTCTATTCAGCCAGATCGAGATCATCGGAAATCCTGATTAGGTATGGAGCCGATTTAGAGGCGGCGGTTGATAACATGACCGCCGACACCGTGGATGACATAGCCATCGAGGCAACAGATGATGCGTCAGATGAGGTCGAGAACGACGAAAGCCAGACCGCGTCTGAAGGAAATGAGAACGAAAGGGAAGGAGAGAAAGAAGAGGAAGAAG
>DTYY01000089.1 GCA_012961645.1 Methanosarcinales archaeon
CAGGATACTTCTCATAGAGAGTCTTGCCCTCCTCGTCTCGGTACATCGCCATTGCCATCGCAGAACAGCCCGTTGCAACCACGATGTACTTGCGGCGCGCAAACTCCTCTGCAATCCTTGCAACATCGAGAGCGCCATCCGGGAAGTTGCTGCAGCCGACGAGTGCAACCACACCAGGGATCTCTCCAAGCACGATCGGCGCGCCCACTTCACGGATCTCGGTGTCAAGCACTGGTCCTCTTCCCGCGCGCATTGTAAATGTCTCCCCGAATGCGATCTCCGATGCTGCTCTCTCAATCATGCTGATGATTGGGAGGTCGCGCTCACATTCGGATTCGCACCGTCCGCAGCTCATGCATGCACCGAATATGTCTGAGAGTCCGGATAGATCACCGTTCTTTGCAGCGATCATTGCTTCCTGGATAGGGATGCTGTTTGGACATGCCCGGTCACACCATCCGCATTCGGTACATCTTCTTGCATATTCCACGATCTCTTCTTCGTTCGGCAGATGTTTGAGCAGTTCCCGTTTTGGTTTCACCTTAAGAGCAGTCTCTGTGATCACTTCGGCTGCCTTGAGCGGGTCTGATATCAGAACCCCTGGCGCGCCACCCAGAAGATCAGAAACAACCCTGTCTGGATCCTGATCTGTAGCATCGGGGAGGTTGTAACAGATCTTATCAGTTGTAAGGATCAAGGGAGCGCCTGTCTTCTGCGACTGCTCCAATAGATCGGTTCTGACGCACTGCTCATCCAAAACGATCACGTCAGCGATTCCTGACCGCACAAAGAATAGCTGCATAGAGAGCGGTCCCACGACCTTTGCTGCTGCGCTGTACCTGCTCGTCTCAAGCGCTGTGCAGCAGATCCCGCAGACCTCGATCTTGTCTGAAAGACCGTGCTCCTCGATGTAATCGATGGTTGCAACGCTTACCGCCGGATAATGCCCGATAAAGAGAACCACAGGCTTTGTCCTGTCGATCGATCCGAACCCGAAATCGACGAGCGCAGTGTCAGGATCGCCTTTTGGGAAATCGAATCCTGCGATCTGCGCGATATCGGCAACCTCCTTCACGAGATTGTCGATCATCGAGATGTGCAGCGCCTTTGACTCGAAGTCGATGTATGACCCTTCCTGTCCTGTGTGTGTAGACGAGAGCGCATGCACAAGCTGCTGGTTTGCGTACTCAAGGATCTCCTCGAGGTCGCCCAGTGTCTCTGGTCTCGTGCCAACGACGGTTCTGATGATCGGAGCCTCGACATCGATGTATGGTCCCATGTCGATCGGGTGGTCCCTGCCGCGCCACTCTATAAGCTCATGCAGCACATGGTTCGCATGCCCTGCGTGCGCCGCTGTTCCTATGCAGCATGCGATCAGCACGATGCGTGCCTGCTGTGCCGCAATATCGATTCCGCACGCGCCCTTGCGGTCGCCTGTGAGATCACACTTTCCATACGTGCAGAGACAGCACATGTCACAGATCGGTGCGTAAAACGGCGGAAAATCCTTAAGCAGGCGGTGATCCCACTTCCGAAGCGATAGAATCCCGGGTTTCGGGGTGGGGCCCATCGGCTCCCAGTCCTCAAGGGCAAGTTCCTCTCTGGTGGTGATTTTGCCGATGTTGATCACCACGTTTTCCATGCCATCGATTACGAAGCGTCCGTCTTTGATCATGAGTAGTCCTCGTTTTGGATTTCTTTGATAAGGGTGGCTGATCTGATAAATATGTTTGTGTGGTTGTAAGCTGTCCAACTCAAGTGTTGACGTCTTGAGATGTTCAGGTATGGTGTCTGTACGAAGATATGAGTGGTTTTGCAAAACTGCCCTGATATGCCTGCCTTACGTCCGGAGGTGCTGGTAGTCTCCTTCACATCTTCTTTATATTCTGCACAAACTTTATAAAGAGAAACAACTAATGTATATTCTGGTGGATATTAATGAAAGAGTTGTCAATAAAAGTGATGGGTGAACGGGAGCATGAAATATCCGAGCTGCTACAGAGTCTCGAACTATCAAAGATCGTGTCGAGGACTGTTGCATGTCTCGCCAACACAGACGAGATGACCTCCAGACAGATTGAGGCGGCGGCTGGCATCCGGCAGCCTGAAGTAAGCGCTGCCATGCGGGTGCTGCGCACGAAAGAATGGGTTGTTGAACGCGAAGAGAAGAAGAAGCTGGGCAAGGGTAGACCGGTCAAGGTGTACCGGCTCGATGCCACTCTTCGTGAAATAGTCGAAGCGCTCGAAGAAGAGAGAATATCATACAACAACAAGATGGTGGATGATCTCGTTCGTCTGCGGGAGCTCGCATAACCTCGGGACCGTAGGGTAGCTTGGTCCATCCTGCCAGGTCGGGGATCTGGCGACCGGCGTTCAAATCGCCGCGGTCCCATTTGGGGAGTTGGGGGTTATGGATTGCAGAGGTAGCGAGTGCACACGACGGTCCTGGATCACCTGCCAGAATCCCTGAAGTGAATCATTTCAGCGTCGAAATGTTCGGGATCAAAATCCTCGCCGACCCATTCCAGCAGTTCTTCGTTCTCCTGAGAATCAGGGTCTTGTAGAGCCTCCAAGATGTCTGCATAGCCCCATACCCCACCGCAATCCTCTGGAGGGCAGGCTCTCTTTCCTTTGATGCATACCGGATACGCGGCGCCCTCTTCTCTCGGAAGAATCTTCTCCAGCAGTATACGGTGCTCCCAGCCATCGCCGAAATCGTACAGATACTCAGCCGATCGGTTCTCCATGGAGAAATACATGGCTATCTTCTTGCTCTGTTCCCGGAGAATCGATCTGCCGAAGCCGATATCGTCATCGTCCGGAGCTCCTATGCATACCTTTGACCCTGTCGTTGGGTCTTTCATCTCGAATTCGTGGAGATGGTAGTCCTCCCAGCCCATGACATCCTGAATCGCGAAATGCAGATCACGGAACGTGTATGTTTCAGGGACCTGTATCCGCCGCCAGATCGGTGGTTTGATCCGTTTCAGCGTTATCTTGAACTGGTACACCTGATCAAATTCTCTTTTGCCAGCCATAATATCGTCATCCTCTTCCCAATCCTCATCCACATCATCTCCGCGGTTCCAGCCGCCGACCTCTTCGAAATACTCGCCGTATTCCTCATCGAACGTGTCTTTCCATCCGAGTTCCCCTCCTGAGAGCGCGTTCATGAGTGCTCCGGAAGGAAGGATGATATCCAGCGCTTCCAGAGGCAGATAACCCTCATCAGGTCTTTTCTTCTTTATCCTGCCGATCGCAATCTGGCAGATCTTGTAATCGACATAATTACTTGGGAAGACGTCTCTTGCTTTCTCGATGTGCGGTATCGCGCTTTTGTCCTGCTGCCGCACCATGCATTCGAGGAGGTGGAAAAAGTCCACGTTTACGTATTTCCAGTCATGTTTTGTCGGATCGAAGGGCCCGTCCGGCATTTCTGACATATACTCATCCAACAACTTATTCAGAAACTCAATCGACTCATCACACCTGATCTCGCCGATGGTGCTGAGTGCGTGTGATGTTATGAGATCGAGGCTCTTCCCTTCCTTGATAGGGTGTGCAATCCTGTATTCTACCTTTTTTATCACTTCAGGGATGCAGACATCACCAATTTCCTTGAGCGCGTCCTTTGCGCGATTGCCCAGATCAGAATCCTCCAGCACATCCACAAGCGGGCTGATGGCATTCTCATCACCGATCTTTCCCAGTGCATCGGCAGCAAAAAGACTGCTCCATTTGTCCGGATCGCTCAGCATCCCGATCAATTCAGAGACCGCTGGGCTGCCGATAGACGCTAGTTCATTCACGATCGCTTCCAGTTCCGATTCCCGCTCTCTTGAGTAACCCACATCATCGTACTTCTTCAGATCGCAGGTCAACTCCTCAATCTTCTTTTCGTCTCCATTTCCGGATTTTTCAGGATTTCCCGACTTTCCTGGCTTTCTTTGACTTCTTTTCGGCATTCTGACCAATCTCCTTCATCCTTTTGTTCTTGATTAGCCAACATCACATTAATCGAAGGACGTCTTTGGCTTTGTTCAAGTAAGATAAAATGATGAAACAATAAATAGTTTATCGTACCACGAGACTGTGAGGTCGGGAGCAAGGATTAAAACCAAACCAACCGGCACTGCGGTGATGTGCACCCCTCACGTTTCAGAAAAGATTAATATCTATGTCGTCCACCGATACTGTGATGACGAGGTAGCCAAGCCCGGTATGGCGCTGGATTGCTAACGTTTGAAGTACCACTCGTGCAAACATCCAGTGGTGCATCGCACCTCGGGGGTTCAAATCCCCCTCTCGTCGTAATGTTATTCTTATGCTTCTGCGCTGCGGCAAGGTACCCAAAAATCGCTTGCAAAATCCTTAAAATATCGGACGATTGGCAGCACCAAACGCATAAATAGAGTGAGATACCAGTTCACATAGAAAAAACTACTGGTCCAAAAAAGAGTTGAAATGCATGGAAATCGATCTAAATAAAGCACTTCGAAAAACAATCAGATCTGGTAAGGTTCTTATCGGGTCGAATACGTGTATCGACGCTATAAAAAAAGACAAAGATTCGACAGTTGTGCTTGCTGCCAACTGTCCGCCCCATATAAGATCGCAGATACAGGATTCGGGCGTACCGATCATCGAATACCCTGGAATGAGCATCGATCTCGGAACTGCGTGCGGGAAACCGTTTACCATTGCCACGATGGCGATCCTCGATCCGGGCGATTCAAATATCATGGCGGTCTTCGATTCCGAAGAGGAAGAAGCGCCAGCCGGAGAAACACCTGACAAACTCGAGGGATAGGTGTGGGTGAAATCAAACTCACCACCGAAGGTATCCGGTATATTGCACTCTTCGAGAGCCTAACAGGCGCTGTTGCACGCGACTGTGTCGATGATGGAGACCGGATACTCTGTGTGGTCCAGAATGGTGATATGGGGCTTGCAATCGGGCGCGACGGCGAACACGTCAAACGCGCCAGTAAATCCGTGGGTAAGCATATCGAAGTCGTGGAGTACTCTGATGACCTTGCCACGTTTATGAAGAATGTGACCCAGCCGGCAAATATGGTCGGAATCGAGTCGGTCGTGCGCGGTGGCAGGCGGATCGTGTATGTGGATGTGCCCGCGGATCAGAAAGGGCTTGCAATCGGGAAGGACGGAAGAAACATCGAGAAGATGCGGTTGCTCGCACATCGGCATCACGACATCGATGATGTGGTCATCAGATAATCTTTAAGTCTGAAATCAGTCATAATGGTGAATATATGAGCAAAGGAAAATACGCTGCCCGCAAACTGCGGAAAGATCGGAAGAAAGCCAGATGGAGCGATCAGAACTACAGCAGTCGCGCTCTCCGCCTGAATATCAAGGCAGACCCACTCGTCGGCGCTCCGCAGGGACGTGGAATCGTCCTGCAGAAAGTCGGTGTCGAGGCAAAGCAGCCGAATTCTGCGATACGCAAATGTGTCAGGATACAGCTGGTTAAAAACGGAAAACAGGTTACTGCGTTTTGCCCCGGTGACGGTGCGATCAATTTCATCGACGAGCATGATGAGGTGACAGTCGAGCGCATCGGCGGTCGGATGCACGGCGCCAAAGGCGACCTGCCCGGTGTCAGGTTCAAGGTGACCGCAGTAAACGACGTGTCGCTGAATGAGATGGTGATCGGGCGCAAAGAGAAACCGATCAGGTGATTTTGGATGGCTGAACTGTTATTTGATAAATGGGACCTCTCAGAAGTTGAAAGCAGAGACATGGGCATCAGAAGATATGTCAACTTAAGCCCGAGGATCGTGATGCATACCGGCGGTAAACACGCCAGCCAGCAGTTCAACAAATCTGACCTGCCGATCGTTGAGCGGCTGATCAACCGGGTCATGCGAGAGGAGGCGAACAACGGCAAGAAGCAGAGGGCTTACAAGATCGTCAGGTCTGCTTTCGAGATCATTCACAACAAAACAAAGAAAAATCCGGTTCAGGTCCTTGTCGATGCCATCGGCAACGCAGGACCAAGAGAAGAGGTTGTACGTCTCAAATACGGCGGCATCGCCGTGCCGAAGGCTGTTGATACCGCGTCCCAGCGCAGGGTGGATATCGCTCTCAGGCTGATCACAAAAGGCGCAAAACGTGCTGCATTCAAGAGCAAGCGATCCATAGAGAACTGTCTTGCAGACGAAATCATGGCTGCTGCATCGTATGATGTCAGGTGCCACTCGATAAATCAGAAACAGAGCATCGAGCGAGTTGCAAAGTCTGCGCGATGACCGATTGTCTGATGGCAGCACCGTTGTAGCGAAGTGTTACATGCGGCTATAGCAGGAAGGCGAAGAGCGGGTCATCATGACAATGCACTATAAACTATGGATCGACGGAAAATGGGCAGAAGCAGAGTCTGAAGGTAGATTTTCGGTGATCAACCCGGCAACGGGCGAGGGATTTGCAACCGCGGCTTCTGCAGAACGCGCTGACGCGCGAAGAGCGATCGATGCAGCACGTGATGCGTTCGATAACACAGACTGGAGCTTTAATACACCACTCAGAACAAGGATCCTGCAGAAAGCAGCGGAAATACTCAGAAATGATGCGGACAGTTTTGCGCGCCTCGAAACGCTTGATAACGGGATGCCGATTGGATGGGCAAAGCGGTTTGTTCTGGACACGGCAGACTTCTTTGAGTATTTTGCAGGTCTTACGAGACCGCTTGAGGAGAAACTTGACGAACAAAGCACCGTATTCTACGAGCCGGTCGGTGTTGTGGCAGGCATTGTTCCGTGGAACCTGCCGCTCAAGATGGCGTCATGGAAGGTCGCACCAGCGCTTGCTGCTGGAAACACGATCGTGCTCAAGCCATCGAGCCAGACCCCACTCACTGCGTTAAAGCTTGGAGAGGTCTTTCACCGGGCAGGGTGTCCTGATGGTGTGCTAAGTGTGATCGCAGGACCTGGGAGCGTGGTCGGAGCAGAGCTTGCAGGCAGCAGAAAGGTCGATAAGGTTGCGTTCACAGGCGGGACTGAGACCGGAAAAGAGGTTATGCGGCTTGCATCAGCGAACCTCAAGAAGATCACACTCGAATGCGGCGGAAAATCCGCAAATATCGTTCTTGAGGATGCAGAAATCGCAAAAGCAGTGAAGGGGTCTCTGTTTGCGATCTTCTTCAACTCAGGACAGGTCTGTACAGCAGGTTCGAGGCTGCTTTTGCCAGAGCGAATCCACGATCGGTTCATGGAGCATCTGATCGCAGGGGTTAAAAAGCTGAGAATCGGGGACGGACTTACCGATCCTGACATGGGACCCGTGATCAGTGCCGAACAGATGGAAAAGGACCTCAAATACATCAGATACGGGATCGAGGATGGCGCAAAACTTGTTTTCGGTGGAAAACGTCTTGATATGGATACCGGCGGCTTCTTTGTCGAGCCGACGATATTTGACGGCGTGGCGCCTGAGATGCGCATCGCACAGGAAGAGATCTTCGGACCCGTGCTATCTGTGATCGGGTATGGTGACGAAGATGAGGCTATCGAGATTGCGAACGGCACGAGATACGGGCTTGCCGGAGCGGTCTGGTCAAAGGATGTATCGCATGCAAAGAGGATTGCAAGCCGTATTGCGGCAGGAACGGTATGGATAAACATGTATCATGGCGCTCCCAGATATGCACCGTTTGGTGGATACCGGGAGAGCGGGATCGGCAGGGAGCTTGGTCTGCATGGACTCAGGGAGTACCTCGAAGTGAAGCATCTGATGGTAGGGTGATGGTTGATAAAGGATCACTTTTTATGCCTTTAGCGTAGAAGGGATTATTGCAATGTGTGCAAAGATCATGATCATAGATGATGAGCCAGATACCGTTGATCTGGTTGCACTTGTGCTCACAAATGAAGGGTATGAGGTCATACCTATGTATGATGGTAGGTCGGCACTGGATAGACTCGAGGAGGAGAAGCCAGATCTGATTTTGCTGGACATTATGATGCCGGATATCGATGGCTGGGGGGTATATCAGGCAATTCGTAAAAATGAGGGTACGAAAGGCATTCCAGTGGTGATGCTTACCGCAAAGTCGCAGTCCATCGATAAGATGATCGGTCTTCACGTTGTTGGTGTTGATGGATACATCACCAAACCGTTCGGTCACAGAGAACTGATCGATGGTGTAAAAAAACACCTGGAAGGCGTAAACAAGAAATAACTGAGATGGAATATCAAACCGGCTGTATCGGCAGGGTATTTGTCGCACGGATCGACCATGGCGAGGATCTGATTGCCGAACTCATCGGGCTTGCAAGGCTGGAGGGAATCAGGCAGGCATTCTTCATCCTGATCGGCGCGGTCAGGGATCTGCGTCTCGTAACAGGACCAAAAGAGGACACGGTTCCACCTGATCCGGTCTGGTCATCGATTACTGAAGTGCAGGAGATACTTGGTGTCGGAAACATCCTCTGGAATGATGATACGCCTGCCATACACCTCCATGCGGCTCTTGGCAGGGATGAGGCTGCACGCGTGGGCTGCCTGCGCGAGAGGGTTTCTGTGTACCTCACAGTCGAGGTGTTCATCATCGAGATGATCGATATGACCGCCGCCCCTGTGGAGCGCATACCTGATGCTGTGCTTGGGATTGCCCGGATGTCGATGTAGTGGTCGTTTGCCAGGCAAACGTCGATCAGCAGTAAGATTATAATAACAGAATAATTAATTCTTCCTTATACTCCAAGTACCGCTCTCAACCAGCCCCGCTCTTGATCGTGTGTGCTATCGCACCGCCGCTTATAAGGATTTCAGAGATGACGAATATCCACGCGAGGAAATATCCTCCGATACCGAGGACGTTGCAGGCTGACTGTGAGACGATCGCACCGTCCAGGTCACATAACGGCAGGGCATCGATCCACGCCCTGCACAGGAAGACAACACCGATCATGTGCATCATCTTGCTGTTGCACGAATATATCAGCATCAATCCGATCAGCACCAGCCCGATACTTCCTGCAGCAGCCACGAACATCGTATCGATCGATGTCATCTCCCCGTGCACAAACATCGAACCCGTGGTGAGTGTGACCTCCCCGAGTGACACTGTGTATCCAAGTGTGATTGCGATCATTGAATGAAACCACTCATGTCCGAGCGACGCAGATGCCCATCCGAGGACGAGGCATATCGCACCGACGATCGCATCATCGATGTCGTCCCATATCTTTCCGGTTTTTTCCACACTCATAAACCCAAACACCCCTGCACTCACTCAACACCCCTTGTGCAATCACAACGATGACCAACCCCCGATAGTCATTATCATTATAATTGCAATTCATCGTTTAAATCTATTGTGGTCATACATCCGATGGGTTTAACTAAGTGGACTGCCCATCCAACACCTGACATACAAAACGGAGATAAATTATGAACGAAAGGACAGGTATACTGTTGCTCGGACACGGAAGCACGCGCCCTCACAATAAGGAACTCGTCGAGAAGGTTGCGGAAATGATCGCCGATCAGAAGAACGTCCTTGTGAAGATAGCGTTTCTGAACATGGACAAGCCAGACCTCAAAGGTGGTCTGGAAAGTTTCAAGGGAACTGACGTCGAGAGAATCGTCGCACTCCCGCTCTTCCTTGCACATGGCGTTCACACGCTCGAAGACATCCCAGAAGAACTGAACCTGGGCAATGGCAGAAAAACTGTGGTCAATATCGACGGAAGAAGCGTCGAGGTTCTGTATGCAGAGCCGCTTGGTGCCGATCCGCGCATAGCCGAGATCGCATACGACAAGGCAGAGGAAGCGCTCGCCCGCTAAAAACATGCACGTTGCAGTGCTCGATCTGACACATGGCGGCGGTCTTATCGCGCGGTCTCTTGCAGAACCGGACGCGGACATGAGTACAAACGCTGTCACCGCCGTTGATGTGTATCATACGCTCGACAGGAGTGTGGTGGATGATCTCAAATTATGTGGTATATCTGTGCTGGCAGAGCCGCCGGAAGCAGGCGGTTTTGATCTGATCATCTCGCCTGTGCATCTGGACCCTGCATATCCCACGCTCGCTGGTGCATATACAGCTGGAGTGCCGGTGATCACGCACCATGCCGCCGTCTGCGAGATTATGAGCCGCCACCTTCGGGATTGCGAGGTGATCGAGGTCACCGGCACGACCGCGAAGACGAGCGCCGTGCGAATGCTTGCAGGGATTCTGTCATCATGTGCCGGCAGGAGAGTCGTCTCACATTCGAGCGCGGGTGTGGAGTACTGGGGCGGCTTGGATGACGAGGATGGCGGCGGCCCGCGGGTAATCGCCAAGTTCAGCATCACACCGGCAAGCATCATCGAGGTGGTGAAGTCGGTCAGAGGCGAGCACGATCCGGATGTGTTCATCTTTGAAGTCTCACTCGGCGGCACAGGGCTTGCAGACACCGGCATCGTCACCACGTTTGCAGATGACTATCTGATAGCAAACAACACAACAGCAGCGTCCGATGCAAAGATGCAGATGTTAAGGCGGGCAAAACCTGGATCAACGCTGATTCTGGGGGTCGATGTTGC
>DTYY01000090.1 GCA_012961645.1 Methanosarcinales archaeon
ATAAAGAGCGGAAATCATTTTTGTCTGGAGGATGAGGGTATGCAACAATTGATGTGACATAATTGTCAAATCGAGAACAGACCCTGGCGCCCGAGTTATTCTATCGCCACCACAGCACCACACCCGTTACTGAGAAGTATTTATGTGTCGTAATTAAAGCATCGGTTAACGATCTGTTCATCATAACTGCATATTTTACGGACGTAATAAAAAGAGGCATGGTATTATGGAAAAGGAAATAAGAATATGGTATGATAAAGAAGGAGATTACCTTGAAGTCATCTTTGATCGGAAAGCCGGGTACTTCAGGGAGACCGGGAACGATGCAGTGATGGAAAAAGTCGATAAAGAAGGAAACATCATCGGTTTTTCCATCCTGAAGGTGAGTGCACTCAAAGGGCAGAAACCTCTTTCAATCAGTCTTGCAAGCCACGTCGCCTGACAGGATGTTTTGGATATCCGGAAAAGATCAGCACAGCTTACCCCTGACTCAAAAATCAGCCCCCAAAAGCACTATCCCGACCAAAGAACCGCTCTGCGCCCTTGACCGTGCCTGAAATACCGATCACATGAACCGCAACACGCATGCCTCTAACCCTGTTTATCGTCGCAAGCACCGCCCGCGTGTGCGTAGTTCTGGTGTGTGCACACCTGACGATCCCCCCTTCCCTGCCAAACGAGAGCATCTTTATCCCGCACTCACTGCTGCCCACGTCTCCAAGCAGCGATGAGGCAGACCGGTTGAGTTCATCGATGAAATCACGTCTTGATATCGCACCCTCTGAGAGCATCTCAAAGGCAAGATAACGCTTCTTTTCGCGCAATGATGGAAGAAGCCGCATAGCCATAACCGTATCACCGTCTCATAATCTCTGCAGCCAGTTCTCTCTTCTTCATCGCCAATAGATATATCGATATGATGATGCAGTATATTCCAACGATCATTAGTATGAAGCCTGCCCAGAGCACGGATATCCATGGCACGATCCTGATGGATAGCGGCACCACAGCCTCGGTCGATATGTGGGAGCGGGTTCCCTGAAACTGTACGTATACATCACGCATGATGCTGCGGTCGATCATCGGATCATGCACGTCCCCGTACTGGTTGGTTCTGACAAAAGCGGTCGCACCGGTGCAATAAAACTCGCCATCCCTGTATACTGACAGATGAGCGATCTGCGTCCATGTACCGTCCGGATTCTGGATCACATCGAATTTGGTCGGTTCCACTGCCCAGCCATGCCCGATATCGTTCTTTGCGCCCAGTTCACCGACTCTGTACACGACACCTGCCTCTAGGTCAAAGGAGGTGGTAACGATTGCGCCAACCACGACCAGCACAAAACCGATATGAATCATGTCGATTCCGATAGACCTGAGCCAAATACGCCCGCGGAGTTTCTTGATATCTCTTAGAAACTTGCAGAATGTGGTGATGAGCACGAAGAGACAGGGCGGCAAAAACGACCATACCGAGATTGACCCGAGCATCTTCACGAACGTCGATGACGATGCAGCGAATTCGCTTCCCGGAGCAAGTAGCGGATGGCTCGGTACCAGTGCAAGCAGGATCGTTGCACCCGATACAAGGATCACCAGATATTTCAGATACGTATCATCGATTCTGCCGTGCATCATACAGATGCCTGTCAGGATCGTGAGCAGCACCAACGGGATATAGCACCACGCATTAAAAAATTCTGGTGGGATTATGATTCTTGTATTGAATATATGCTGCGATATGAAACTATATGTAACGCCCCAGCAGCTTATATAAGCAATGAGTGTCAGCAGGAAAACCGTATACATGAAGGTGTTGGCGCTCGAAAAGACGGATCGTTTCTTGACGGCTATCACTTCGACTCGCACGAACTTTATCACCCCGAGCACGACTGTGATGACACATACCACAAGTATGCACATGACCAGCAATCCCGCTGTTGACGTGCCTGGAAAGTCGTGGAGCGAGTGGCTGATCCCCTGTCTGGTGATCAGTGTTGTGTAGATGGTTGCGACGAACAGAAATATCGTGAATACAGGTGCAGCGGTCGTATACTCCCTTCCTTCGTTGTAGCGGGCAAGTACGTGCACCGCAGCAGTCAAAAGCAGCCACATCACAAGCGTTACTGTCTGCACAGGGTCCCAGTTCCAAAAGCCATTCCATCCAACGAGTTTGTACGCCCATGCGCCGCCTGCCGCCATGCATATCGATAGGTAGAACCACGAGAGCCTGATCCACTGTTTCGATATCCTGTGCCAGCCCAGGCGTCCGGTGATTATATGGGCTATTGCAGCCGATGCCGGGATGATCGTCGCTGCATAGGAGATGAACGTGACGAACGGGTGGATGATCATCCATACCGTGAGAAAGACCGGATTTAGCCCATTACCGTCGGCAGGGATATGACTGATCATATCGATAATCGGCTTGAATGGCTCTGATATGATGCAGAGCAGGAGTATGAAGATCGATATCAACAGCGCGATAAGTCCTGTCGTCCTGTGCAGCGAACTTCTGAATCTATACTCTTCCATCACGAGCCAGACAAAGAGGAACGATGCCCATGCCCAGAGCATATATGTTCCCTCCTCACCTGCAAAGATAGCGGCGATCTTGTATGAAAGCGGCATCTCGTTGCTGCAGTACTGCCACACATACAGGATGCTGTAATCGCCATCGATGAAATGCCAGACCATCGTGAACATCGCCATGCTCAGAAAGAAGAATGCTGCACGTGTTGCAATTATAATCGCCTTATCAGTCTTTAGTTTGAACCTTTTTGAATCATACAGAGTAAGCAGGCTCAATGCAAGGAGTCCGCAGACGAAAGCCAGCTTCAGCATCACACTCCCGCCGATCATCTCGTCCTCCAACTCCTCACTTTGTGCAGGAGCGCGATGATCAGTGCGATGAGCACGATAGCGCCCACGAAGAGGACCTCCCTCTGGAGAACGATCTCAACGAGTGTGCCTCTTGGTTTCATCACAGTCAGCATCACAAGTCTTGGCTCACTCCACACACCACGGGAGTCAAGCGACTGGACAAAGATTGTGTGCCTGCCCTCTGACCACCCGGTCGTGTTGATCGTGGCGGTTGCTTCGGTTGCCTGCCCATAGTATTCGGTGCGTGTGAACCTTAGCGGCGTCCCGTCCCCCTGTTCACCGATGATATCAACGAAGTACTCGATGTACCTCACCTCCATCTTCCATCCGGTCACGACTTTCACATTCAGTACCGCAGTTGCGCCAGCATGGACCTGATCAGGTGTTACAGTGATCTCTGCAACATGTGGAATCACATCAAAAACCTCGAGGGTGTGGAATGTGACCGGGTCCCTGCCGCCGTGACAGACATAGCAGTCATCCTCGTGTCCGTGAGCAGTACCGCTCATATCGGTCGCATTGAAGGGCGGCATGCCACCATATCTGGTGTGGCAGTCCTTGCAGTCCCTGACACGGACGCCGGGGGTCCAGCCAGTCCAGCCAGGATCCTGTGCGCTTCCGAGCGGATAGGAACTGTAATGAAACGGCGTTCCTGTCACGTTGTGGCACTCGGTGCATGTGAATGCTTCTTTCACGTCGATGTCGCGCACCGTACCTGCGATCATGACGCCGCCCCGCACCTCATCTGTGCTGTATATCAGCGCCTGCACCTCTGTAAAGTTCGTGTCGCGGGCATGACATGCATAACAGGACTCGTCCACCGTTTTTTCACCCTCCCCGTAGAAATAGGTTAAATTGTGATACCGATCCGCCTTCTCGTTGTGGCAGAGTGCACACGTATAGGTCTTGTTCACCGTTTCCACGATCGCCTCTGCATAATGCGCCGCCTCGTATCCGGGATGGCACTCCAGACACTCAACCTCATCCTTCCCAAACTCGCCGAGCCGCATGTGTCTTGGATGACAGTCCATGCACTCGACGCCGGCACCGCTTGGAGCAAAACCGAAGTAGCCGCTCACGACCTCGGTCGGCTCATGAAACGTGCTCACGCCGGTTATGTTGTGGCAAGGCTCGATGCAGTTCACAGCCATGCAGTCAGATGCCTTGCCGTGGCTCAGTTTGCTGATCCTGGTCTGCGATTGATACGGGAATGTGCCACCATCTGCATGGCAGTCGAAGCAGTATCCCTTGTACGCGGTCTCGATCGAAGCATTTAGATGGCGTGTGAGGCCTCTGCCGTGCAGCCCTTCGTCTGAGACATTGTGGCACTTCGAGCAGACAAGGGTCTCATCGATCTTTGTCGTGTCTGCCTTCTCACCTGGCGCGCCTGGATAGTGCGTCTGAATCTGCCCTGGCGTTCCGTACTTCCGGACGGCGTCAGCACTGGTGTGACAATCTCTGCATGTCCGCTCCATAGGAATCACAAGTTCCCTGTCATGGAACGTCTCAACGCGGCCATGGCAGTCCCCGCACGATCCACCCTTGTCATGTGCAAAGACCTGTGACGCGCCCCCAAAGTCAGCACCTCCCACAACGTCCTGATGGCAGACCGAGCAGTTGTCGGTAAGTGGAAGCACATCGCGGGATGCGTAATGGGAGGCTTCGGCATCAACAGACATCTCAGGGATCCGGTTGTGTTCAGTGGTTCCGTTGAGGTGGCATTCGATGCATTCGACCATTATGCTGATTCCTGCCGTGCTGCCGCGCTTGTGGAAGTGCTCATATATCAAAGGCGCGCCAAAGCTGCCGGTTGCGTGGCATGTGACACACGGCAGCGGGCTGCCGTACTCGTCAGGATGGTCGGTTGGCTCGATGCCGCCACTGGTCAGGTTGCTGTGACATGCCCAGCACGCACGGTTGGCAAGGCTTGTCATCGTCGCGTTGTATGTGGCATTGCGGTTTAGACCGGCATGTACCGATCGCCCGAATGCATCCAGGTCGATCCAGAGATCGGGCGGCGCAAGCCCACCGATCTGGTGGCAGCCAAGACAGTCGCCGCCAAACCCGCCGTGGAGGAGCGAACCTGCATGAAATGTGGCAGGATCGCCGCCAAGTGTCATATACGCACCTTCTGGCATCTTGCTTAAGCTGTACACGCCAAACGTCCTCTTCGCATCAGCCACCCAGAGATCAGGCGAGATGAAACGTGCATCCTCGATCTGGATGATCTCGGTTCCGGTGGTGTTGTTGTCGCCACCTGCTGGCGGTGTGAGTGGTATGATCGCAATTGCGAGTGCCAGAATAATTGTGAGCGCGAATACATTCCATGAACGCATAACCGGCGTTTTGAGAGTGATATTTATCACGGATGACACAGATAGACAAATGGCACGAATGGCGCTACGAAATCCATCCCCTCTTGCCATTCGTGTCTTATCCGATACAAAGCGAGATTTAACCATCTCCGAAACACCCTCCCAACCCGCATCTGAAACATGGTCACATCATTGATCATATTTCCTTTGCGATCATATATCGTGGTATTATACATAAACATACCACCTCCCCCTTGCAACCTCGCTCCGGAGCATAGTATCGTTCTGCCTGAGCTCGAGGCGTGCCTTTCTGCCCTTAAGATCAACCCCTGTTGCAATGAGCCTGTATCCGAACCTGATTAAATCGGTTTCTTCGTCTTTATAGACTTTAAATCTGGTAGCATCCACTATAAAGTATTTAAGACTGATATTATGCTTTTTATGGTATATACACTATAGACCCAAACATCACACACACCGCTCATCAGCAGAGCCAACTATGTATATGACTGGTGTACCTCGATATCCCTTCACCCGGAATACATATCATCACCGATTTTCATACACCCCTAAACCATCATAATCCCGCCCCAAAT
>DTYY01000091.1 GCA_012961645.1 Methanosarcinales archaeon
TATCAGGAGAACTTACGATCTCATCCAGCCCGCCGTGCAGGATATCGCCGATTATCCGGTTCGGCTCAAACCGCGGAATCGATTTCGTGACCGGGCAGTCATCGATGCATGCAGCACACTCATAGCAGCGCCGCAGATCAGCGAGATCAAAATACTCTCTCGCACTCTCGAGATGCCCTGAGCGCTCATGCCATTTTTCGATGAACGTTTCTGTCTCGACCCTGTGCATATCCATGCCAAGTTCAGAAGAATCAAATCCGAATGCAAGCCCCATCAGTTCTGTGAAATACACAACCGGTATATGCAACCGCTCACCACTCTTCTCAAGGAGGTACTGCTTTGAATCAAACTGGGTGAAGCACGCCGGGCACATCATCGTCATGGCATCTGCCAGATCCTGAACCTCGAGCATCTTTTCTCTGGCTAATGTGATTGCGTCTGATGGGTCGTCTATGTTTGCGAGATCATTTCCGCAGCAGAGCATCTTTGTCTGGTAGTCCACGCTTCTTGCGCCCAGCGCCTCGACGAGGAGGTCAAACTTTGTGGGGTCGTTCGGGTCATCGAAGTGTATCGCAGAACTCGGGCGGAGAAGATGGCAGCCGTAGTGGACCGCGATGTTCATCCCGTCAAGCGGTCTTGTTACGTATTTTTTTATTTTGTCTGTGCCTACGTCGTCGTATAATACTTCGATTAAGTGTTTTATTTCAACAGTTCCCCTGTACTTTAGTCCGGCATTCGCGAGCAGTTCGTTTACCTCTTTCTTGAGTTCGGTGTTCAGGTTAAGTTCGGATGCTGCCGATTTTAATGTGCCGTAGCAACCATTGCACGGCGTTACAAGGTCCATACCCATATTCTCTGCCAGACAGAGGTTTCTTGCTGCTGTGACGTACCATGCGAACTCGTCTCCTATCTTGATCATCTTTGTGGGGCAGCAGGTGGTGCCGTCCATCTCATGGAGTCTGATCTTCAGTGCGTCTGCGACGAGCCTGGTCGATTTTTCCATGAACGGAAATCGTGCCTGGATGGTACAGCCCCAGAAGACTGCGTAGTCTGTCATTTGGTGTCGTGCTCCTTCGTCTTTTCTGTTGTGTTTAGTAGTGAGGGTTTATTGGTGTTTGGATTTGGGGTGTTGTTGTCTGGCATGGGGTAACCATCTAACGACCTTCTAGTATATAGGCTTAACTGATGGCAGTTGGGTTGAGGCTGTCTGGTACTTGTATTACTGAATAAAGGGATTTAAAAGGACAAAATTTCCATTTTATCGTCTAATCGTGCCCATAATCAACCCGTTGGATTCATTTAACAGAGACGCATCGACGCCATGATAGCATCCTTTATTCTCTCAATCGCGAGAACTGCATCTCCGCCAGCATCAAACGGCGCCTGTCCAGACATGTCTGCCTGTATCAGAGCCTCATCATACGGAATCTCTCCGATCACAGGAATTTTAAGGTTTTCCAGATGCATGCGGATCGCACCGAGGTCGCGGTCACTCGCTTTGTTGATTGTGGCACACAATCTCTTGATTCCTATCTCTTTGCTCAATTTCTGGATCCTCGCTGCCGTCTCGATCGATCTTGCCCCGGGTTCGACCACCACGATCATCAGATCGACTCCGCGAGCAGTCCCACGCCCGAGGTGCTCGATGCCAGCCTCCATGTCAAGGATCACAACACTCTTCTCCCGCAGCAGGACGTGGCGCATCAGTGCACGCAGAAGCGAGGATGCCGGGCACATACATCCTGATCCGCCTCTGTCTACGGTGCCCATCGCGATCATGGAGATGCCCTGCTCTGTTACACCGAATCGTCCGACGATGTCGTCCACCTTTGGATTCAGTTTGAAGATGCCTCCCACGCCTGTGCCTGCCCGCTCTTCGATCAGCTTCTTATGTTCTGTGAGCGGTGCGGGCGGGTTTTTGATGCCGATTGCTGACGCCAGATTCATGTCAGGGTCGGCATCGATCGCAAGGACCGAAAAACCGTCTTTTGCGAATGCTCTGGCAAGCGTGCCTGCAAGCGTGGTCTTTCCAACGCCACCTTTGCCTGTGATTGCAATCTTCATCCGGTTGCTCCGGTTGTGGTTTGGGATGAGACCAACAGTCACGACCGACTGGTCTGCCGGGTCTATTTACTCATACACCCACGTCTCCTCTGCCCGCGTGTATTTGACCATCTCATCGCCGTTAAAATGTATCGTAATCTCACGTTCTGCCGATTCAAGCGAATCTGCTGTGTGAATGATGTTTCTGCCGACATCCAGACCAAAATCCCCCCGTATAGTGCCAACAGAAGCGTCTTTTGGATCGGTTGCACCGCTCATCATGCGAATCGCCGCAACTGCGTTCTCTCCTTCGACGACCATGCAAACGACAGGGGAAGATGTGATAAAACCGATCAAGGATTTGAAAAAACCTTTTTCGACGTGTTCTGCATAATGTCTGCGCGCAACATCGTCGGTGATCATGCGCATCTGCATCGCAACGATTCTGAGACCTTTTCGCTCGATTCTGGATATGATTTCGCCGATCAGTCCACGTTGCACTCCGTCCGGCTTGATCATAACGTACGTCTGTTCCATTTAATCTCTCCAAAAGACACGGGTCCTTGAATGTGAATCAAACATTCATGATTTCTCACTTTCTTGCCCACTCAGTCTTTCTCGGGACTCTTTTAAGTCTGAAATTGTTCTGGCACTTGGATTTACAAAAATAATAGACTGTACCATCTTTTTTAACAAACATCTTGCCGGTGCCAGGTTCGATGACATTTCCACAGAATGAACAGGTCACTTGCTCCAATTCCTTCACCTACCCGTTGTCAATTTTTTGGCTTCTCTCGATGTTTCAAGCAGTATCAGGACATCTCCGACCTGTACAGGACCTATGCAGTTGCGTGCGATGACTCTGCCCTTGTCACGTCCGTCGAGTACCCTGCAGTTGATCTGAGTAGCCTCTCCGTGCATGCCTGTCGTCCCAACGACCTCGATCACCTCAGCAGGGTATCCATCGTCCATATCTTCTGCCACGACATCACCTCAGCGATGCGATCTTTCCTGCGAGTTCCTCGAGCAGACTCTTAGCCTTCCCTGCGTTGATGATTGCAACAGCGGCGCAGCCGACCCCAAAACCGCACGCAGCCCCGAGTTCGTCCTGGTTTTTTATGTACACGTAAGGAATCTTCTTCTCGTCGCAGAGCATGGGCAGGTGCGCCACGATCTCTGGCGGGTTCACATCCTCGCCGATCAATACCATCTGGGCTATCCCACGTTCGACCGATTTTGTTGTCTCATTCGTTCCTTTCTTGATCTTTCCTGTGTCTCTCGCAAGTTCCAGCGATTCCAGCGCTTTGTCGCGCAGATCGTCAGGAACCTCGTATGTAACATACATTTGTGCCATTTTATATCTCCTTCTGGATTAAATCCGTCATCGGTGTCTAACTCGAATCTTCGGTACATAAAATAGCAGCAAGAAGGGTATATATAAGTTGCTATGCGATCTCATCAATTGTTTCAACCCACCAAATCCCAGA
>DTYY01000092.1 GCA_012961645.1 Methanosarcinales archaeon
ACTTCTTTACTTCCAATTTTAGCCAGGTCTTCTGAGAGCGGTATCGCACCGATCACCTTGCATTCATAAGCTTCCTCTATTCTGGCTCTCACCTCCACCGGATCATAACTACCTGGAATTTTATTTATTACAAGTGAGGCTTTGGTTATGCCTATCCTCCGGGCTACTTCCAGAGATATGCTGGTTCCCTGATAATCCTGATTATCAGGCCGTAGAACGATTATGAAAACATCTGAGATTGCTGCAGAGATGAGGGTCTCCTCATTCAATCCTGGATGTGTATCGATGAAGAGATAACCCATCCCGAAAATGTTCATTATTTTTTTGAGCCCATCATTCAGCAACTCAGCATCATAGCCTTCTCTGAGAATCCTTGCGATCTCACCCACCTTCATGCTTGACGGAATAAAATACAACTCTCCTTTTTTTATTCCGACGGTATTGGTAACATCATAGGCAATATCCTCAACTCCACATCTGCCCCAGAGATAGTCGTTCAAGGACTCGCTGATGCCATGCTCGTCAAACCCGAATATGACGTGGATTCCAGGGGATTGAATATCTGTATCGATAATTCCTACGCGATTTCCCTTTGAAGCTATGTATGTGGCTATGTTTGCGGTAATATTCGATTTCCCGGTCCCGCCCCTGAACGAGTGGATCGATACAATCTTTCTGGTCATGGTGGTATCTTCGGCTGCGCGATGTTTAAAGGTTTTTGCGGCTCATAAAACCGATGCGGCGGCGCGTTGAAACGATGCAGGGTCGATACATACTCAACAGAGCAACGAAGCTATCACACCGATTCCACCCACAGATTACCCTCGCATCTTCGAAAAAAGACGTCTTGAGATTCATGCCGCTGTATTTCACACCTCCGGGGTCTGGTTATATCCCTTCCCATAGATGGCTTTTCCTCGCCCCCTCCTGCCCACAATCTCGCCATCATACACAATCTCTCCGCGGGATAAGACCACCTCTGGAAATATACCCTCTTTCCCCTCAAAAGGAGTCCATCCGGCTTTGCTGTGAAGTGTTTCACTCTTTATCGTCCTTATGTTCCTCGTATCAACGATGACAAGGTCTGCATCACACTCTTCCGCAATCCGCCCCTTTCCGGCAAGTCCGAAGATCTGAGCAGGTTTCGCACTCATCGCTTCGATCACCCGCCAGAGCGGAATCAGATTCTGCTTTGCAGCGCGGAGCATCAGCGGAAGCATCGTCTCGACGCCAGGAACGCCGGCTGGCGCGTCCCAGATGTCAGCCCTCTTCTCCTCTTCGGTATGCGGCGCATGGTCGGATGCGATAATATCTATGGTACTGTCATTGAGGGCGTTCCAGAGGTGCTGAAGGCAACGTTTTCGAAGTGGTGGGTTCATCTTCCCAAACGTGCCGAGACGCTCCCAGTCTCCGTGCTGCAGGAAGAGATGGTGCGGCGCAACCTCGCATGTGAACGAAACCTCTTTTCGCCCGTATCTCATCCGTCTGATCACGCCGACCCCTTCTCTTGTGCTCAGATGACAGATATGCGTCTGCGCCTGGACATCATCCTGCACCCTCCGCTTCTCCTGCATCTCAAGCACCTGCTCGATCGCGATCGCCTCGCAGATGTTGGGTCGTGCGCGTGAATACACATCAGGGCGACGTATCCTGCGCAATTCTTCAGTGAAATGGCTGCACAGCTTCCCATTCTCTGCATGGATGCATGCGATCGACCCGAGTTCTGAAATCGACTTCATCAGGTCTTCGAGATCCATTTCATCAACTTCGAGTCCCCCATCTGCCATAAAGATCTCTCCAAAAGCGACCACGCCGAGATTCCACAGTTCCTGCAGGTCCGATGAGGGGGTGACACCGCCGTTGATCCCAAAATCGATGATCGACTTCCGTTCGGCAGACTTCAGCTTGAGTTTGAACGATCTTTTATCGAGCGTCGGAGGCACTGTGTTCGGATGGTCGATCACTGCCGTCACCCCACCAGCAGCGGCAGCGCACGAGCCAGTGTACCAGTCCTCCTTGTGCGTAAGCCCAGGATCACGGAAATGGACATGGACATCGATTGCACCCGGAAGCGTCAGTTTTCCACGGGCATCGATCACTCTCCCGTCACCTGAGATATCCTTTCCGATTTTCTCGATCTTTCCATCCGTTATTGCGATATCGACGCTCCGAAGTTCGCAATCCACGAGTATTCTCGTATTTCTGATGATCGTTTCTGGCATGGGATTTAACTTCCACAGTCCTGCCAAAGAATGTATCGGTTGGTCGCTGGACGATTCGAGTATATGTGGCTGGGTTTTCTTTGAAAGATCCCCCTCCTCTGCACCTTTCCTGACCAACCGCAGCTGCCACTTGCTATCGTTTTACGCCATACCATCTCCATAAATATTTTGGAACAATGGTTACGCAACATAACATCGTCCGCTCCGTTTAACTTGCACAGGCTCCAGTCGCAAATTCGCCAACGCGAGAAACGTTATATGTCCTCGCCTTCATATATTAAAAAGGCTCAGGATATGACAGGATGCGGCAATGGATCGGAATCGATCACTCGAACCCAATCGTCGTAAACCCCGGGATCATGGTAGTTAAACCAGTAATTAGAGGTAATAGGTTGACAACAGAACATATTTTGAATTGCCAGCCCTACTGATGGAATAATGGAATAACCATGTGGGACATCATATTAAACAAATTCAAGAAATATCCGGCGCAGGAGAAGGTCGTTCGTCTGCTGCTGAAACGTGGTTTTCAGGTCACTCCGGACGGCAGGGTGGTTTCAGGCGGCATAAAACTCCCGCACACACAGATCGCAAAAGAGATCGGCGTCGATCGAAGGGTAGTTGATGGGGCAGCCTCTATGACCGCGCAGGACGACCTGCTGAGCACGATCTTCAAAAACATCCGCCCGATCTCGTCGCTGCGTGAGGTTGCGCACGATCTCGAACTCGGAGTGATCATCGTGACACCGGTGGACGCCACCAGGACCGGCATCCTTGCCTCGGTGGCAGCCTGCGTGACAGAACACGGAATCAGCATCGTGCAGGCGATTGCCGATGATCCGAGGCTTGCCGATCGCCCGACACTGACCATCATAACCGACCGGCGGATACCAGATGATCTGGTAGGCGAATTGCTGAAATGCAATGGTGTGAAGGGGATAAGCGTTTGCTGAAGCGTTTGATTGGGAAGCGTCCATGATATGCGATCGATCAAACCTCCTTGAAGTATCTTATCTCACTCTCGATCTTTTCGTGGATCAATCTCAGAGCATCGCCGTATCCGCTGATAATGATCCGTAACCTGCCAACATCTGTTAGATTGATCGCAACATTCGCCTTTCCCTTTCTTGTGGAGACCTCGTAAGTCCGTTCAAGTTCTGTCTCGGTTATGAGCACACCTTTCTGTTTAGCCATTATAAATCCAAGAAACTTCCTTATCGTCCCAAGATCCCCTTCGAGCACAGTTTCAATCACCATCTCATCCTTTTCTATCTCAAAGGGGACATCGTTTAAGGAATACACGCTCACGCTCTCTCTTGACAATCTTGAATAGAGATCCTCAACAAAACCCTTTGCATCCTCGCCTTTGAATAAAATCGGGACTCCATCGGGTTTTTCCACTCCTGCCACCGCTTTCCATCGCTCTATCGCATAGTCGATCCTCTTTCGCTCTGCATCGTCCGTATATCTTGCAACTACGAGGTACATCTGAAATCACCAGTGTTGTCCAATCTACATCTCAATCCTATATAAATTTTTATCCACAATGGATAAATAACGGTATGGTTTTATCTCAGCATGAGACTTGTTGCAGGCGTCTGCTATAGAAAATTTTCGGAAGTATTGGTCATCTTTGAAAATCCAGTCAAAGATCTGATCGGAGTTTCATGGTAGTTTTTGGGTTCTGATTTAGTGGATGGGCTTTCAATGCTACGAAAGTCTTAAATAGTATTTCAATATGTCACATTCTGTGATCAGCATTGCAACAATAATGCACAAAAACAGAATGGTAAAATGATGGAAGTATAACAATGAAAGCAGAATATACAATCTACTGCGCGCTGATAGCTCTTACAGTATTCAGTGCGCCGGTATCGGCAGGCTGTAGCATAGTAGGCGATGTAAACAGCGATGGCAGGATCACCACAGCGGATTCAATGCTTGCACTCCGAATGGCGGTCGGGAGTATGCCGCCTGATATTGAGCGCGCTGATGTGAATCGTGACGGCAGTATCGACTCACTCGATGCGTTCATAATACTCTCGATGGCACAGAAGACGCAGGTCTGTGTCAATGCGCCGGAAGTCGTGTCTGGCACATTCAATGCCACGATAGGTATCTACAATGCAGTCGATCTCGATTCAGGGCAGTTTGATCTCTCTTTTGATCCAGGCGTTGTGAACGTGACTGCGGTCTATGATGGAAACATGAGCGGCACAACGGTACCAATCGATTCATGGGAATTCTTGGATGCCAACACGATTCGCGTTCTGCTAAATCTCCCTGGAGTCGATGATGTAAGCGGATCAGGGCAGATAGCTACGATCAGTTTTGAGATAACAGGCGCGGTCAAAGACGGTAGTGTTCTGGATATATCTGATGGACTGCTCGTTGATACCGGGTCGGATGAGATCTCCGCGCTCTGGTTCGATGGTGATACGACCATCGGGATGCCTGTTACCGTCAACGCTCCGAAATTTGTATCAAGCGACATGTTTGATGCGACGATAGATATTGCAGACGTGACCAACCTTGACTCGGGGCAGTTTGATCTGTCATTCAATGCAAGCGTTGTGAACGTGACCGGTGTTGATTCAGGGAGCATAGACGGGACAGAGGTGCCGATAGACGTGTGGTGCTCGGTGAATGATGCGGGTATAGCCCGTGTACTCTTCAATCTCCCGGGCGTTACCGGAGTGAACGGATCAGGATCGCTTGCAACGATCCATTTTGAGGCAACGGGTACAGCCGGAGATACGAGCGCTCTGGACCTATCAGGGGGGCTGCTCGTTGATAGCATGGCAGATGAGATGCCCGCAACATGGACTGGTGACGATGTAGCCATCGGGGTACCTGTCACTGTCAATGCCCCGGAATCTATATCTGGCACGTTTGATGCAACGATAGATATTGCAGACGTGACCAACCTTGACTCAGGGCAGTTTGATCTCTGGTTTGATTCGAGTGTCGTGAATGTAACTGGAGTCAGTTCAGGTTCCATAGACGGCACGGCGATTCCAGTCAGTAACTGGACAATCATGCATGGCACAGATAACTGGGATTGTGATAAACTCGTCCGGGTAATCTTTGACATGCCAGAAGTCACCGGAGTGAGCGGGTCAGGATCACTTGCAACGATCCACTTTGAGGTGACTGGCGTGTTCATGGATACGAGCATTCTTGACATATCAGATGGACTGCTCGTTGATGCCGGGTCAGACGTAATGTCCGCGCTCTGGTTCGATGAGGAGGTAACGGTGGGCATACCTGTCACTGTCAATGCCCCGGAATCTGTATCTGGAACGTTTGATGCAACGATGGATATTGCAGACGTCACCGACCTCGACTCTGGACAGTTTGATCTATCATTCAACGCAAGCGTTGTGAACGTTACAGGTGTCGATTCAGGAAGCATAGACGGGGCAGCGGTTCCGATAGATATGTGGCGCTTGATGGACGACGGTAGAGTCCGTGTGATCTTCAACCTCCCAGGCGGTTCTGGGGTGAGCGGATCAGGATCACTTGCAAAGGTCCACTTCACAGTAACGGGCACAGCCGGAGACAGAAGCGTTCTGGATGTATCAGATGGACTGCTCGTCGATATCGGGACGGATGAGATACCTGCAGTCTGGATCGATGACGCGGTGAATGTTGGTGTATAACACCTATAGCGAGCCAGAGATAGGACGATAAATAAATAATTAGCGAAACAATGGAGGTAATATATATGAAGAGGGAAATCCGATTCGGAATGATCGGAATAATCGTAAGCGCGATGCTTCTAACATCGGTAACACCAGTGAGTGCAGTACTCTATGGAGATGCAAATGAAGACACACGGATCAACATGCAGGATGTGACCAAGGTCGAGCGCATGATCCTTGAGTTGGATCCTGAGACTGAATCAGCCGATGCGAATCGGGATGGTGAGATAGATATGCGGGATGTGACATATATCGAGCTCATGATCCTTGAACGGGCACCGTTCCCTGGCGGAAGCCTGGATGCGGTGATGATATTCGGACCGAAGAGCACACTTGACCCTGCGAATGGATGGCATGGCTGGTATGTGAGAAAGGCTGGTATCTATGAGACATTGTTCAAGTACAACGATGAGATGGAACTCACACCAGAACTTGCCACAGGTTATACACAGTTGAGTGATACGGTATGGGATATCCATCTGCGGGAGGGTGTCAGATTCCATGACGGCAATCCACTCGATGCAGATGCTGTTGTCTACTCAATCGGACGGATCACGGATGAATCGAACTCGCGGAGCAGCGAGTACGACCACATCGCATCTGTCGTTGCAAAGGACGATTACACGGTGACGATCACCACCACAGAGCCGTATGCCCCGACGATAGCAAGCCTCACCGATCCGCTCGTATCCATAGTGAGTCCTGATGCAAGTGATCTCGACAACGATCCTGTGGGCACAGGTCCCTTCATGTATGATGATCATGAGCTGGAAGCAAGCCTCTCGGTTGTCAGAAACCCGGATTACTGGGGTGGTGGAGTCAAACTCGAGGGCGTGACCCTGACATACATCAGCGACGGTGCAACGAGGGCAGCGATGCTGCAAAGCGGGGATGCTGATATAGCGCGAGGTCTCCCATACCCGGAGGTGAGCACGATAGAGGCCGATCCTTATCTGGATGTCGTCAGTAAGGAGACGCTGCGTCTCTACTTCATGTTCGTGAACACCGAAAAAGCACCTCTCAACGACATCAGGGTGAGACAGGCGATCAACTACGCAATCGATCGCGAAGAGGTCGTTGATACGGCGCTTGAAGGCGTTGGCGGCGTGCCAGCCAAGGGAGTCTTCCCATCGATCTTCCCGTGGGCAAACGACGAACTCGCAGGATACACGCATAACCAGACAAAGGCGCTCGAACTTCTCGAAGAAGCCGGGATCACCGATAGCGATGGTGATGATGTGCTGGAACTCAGCGATGGTGAGGACTTTACGCTCACCATAATGACATACACCACCAGGGCTGCGATGCAACCCAGTGTGGAAGTGATCGAGACAGAGCTGGAGGATATCGGCATCGATGTGACTCTCGAGCTTCTCGGATCATCTGCCGTAAAGGAAGCGATGACAAGTGGCGACTATGATATGGCGTTCTACTCGTATGGTGTTGCGCCAAGTGGCGATCCTGACTACTACATGACCGCACACTTCGATTCGACAGCCGGCTACAAGGAGAATGGATGGACCCGGTACTCAAATGATACGGTGGACTCGCTCCTCGCATCTGCAAGGATGGAAATGGACACGGAAGACAGGAAGGACTACTACGACCAGGCACAGGAGATCATCGTCGAAGAATCTCCAGAGATGTTCATCTTCCATGAAAAGGAGACTGTTGGGCATCATATCGACGTGATAGGTTATGAGATATATCCAAACGAGATAACCTTCCTCACCAAGGATATGTACATCGGGCGATAGTGGTGCAGTTCAATGAATATCAGGCAGGATGTTATGCGAAACTCGTATATCATCTTGCTTGTATTTTTTTCAGTCATTGATCATTCGGCGCAGAGATGTTAGATTATATATTAAAACGAGTCTTTCAGCTGGTTCCTGCGCTGCTACTTGTTTCAGTGGTGAGCTTCTCGATAATATACTTTGCACCGGGTGATCCCGCGGAGGTCCTCTGTACAGGACCGGATGGCAATGTACACCCAAAGTCGGTGGAAGAGTTCAGAATCAAGATGGGGCTTGACAAACCACTGCACATCCAGTATCTGATATGGCTGAACAATGTTCTGCATGGCGATTTCGGGTACTCTTACCGGAGCGAAAAACCGGTCTTCGACCATATAAAAAGGGCTTTTAAGGCTACATTCAAGCTTTCAGTCGTAAGTCTGATCGTTTCACTGGTAATCTCGATTCCTCTCGGGATCGTCTCCGCGATCAAGCAGAACTCAACTATGGATGTATCCTGTATGGTCGGCGCATCGCTCGGAGTCTCCATGCCGAACTTCTGGCTGGGGCTCTTACTCATGCTGCTATTTGGGGTATATCTAAACTGGCTCCCTGTAGCCGGTTATGGGACAGGCGGCGATCTCGAGCACATCATACTGCCAGCAATAACACTTGGAACCGGTTCTGCCGCGGTCACTGCACGACTGATGAGGTCGAGCATGCTTGAGGCACTTGGGCAGGACTATATACAGACCGCTCGAGCAAAAGGCGTCTCTGAACGGGTGGTCATCGGAAAACACGCCCTCAAAAATGCCCTGATCCCGGTTGTGACGATGGTCGGACTGAACTTCGGTTATCTGCTCGACGGTTCGGTTGTGGTCGAGACGATCTTTGGCTGGCCCGGTCTTGGCAGATTGATCGTCGATTCGATCAATATGAGGGATTATATGATGATTCAGGGTTGCATGGTATTTGTAGCCATCCTCTTTGTGGCGGTCAACCTGATCGTTGACATCTCATACAGATACATTGATCCGAGGATATGCTATGAAACAGCATAACAGCCATTTTATAGACTTTGTAGCACGAGTAAGAGAGAGCAGATCCGTAATAATCGGTGCTGCTGTCGTTGTGCTGCTCTCTCTTCTGGCAACTTTTGCACCCCAGCTATCACCAAACAGCCCGGCAAAAGCATGTCTTGATGACCGGCTGATATCGCCGTTCGCAGAATCAAAGTATCCGCTTGGAACAGATCATCTGGGGAGGTGCGTTCTTTCCAGGTTGTTGTACGGCGCCAGAATCTCGCTTGCTGTTGGTATCATCGTTGTTGGCATATCTGCAACGGCTGGAACCATTCTCGGGGTGGTTTCAGGATACTATGGTGGGGTTCTCGATGCTCTGATCATGCGTCTCGTTGATGCCACCCTGGCATTTCCAAGCATATTTCTGGCTGTTGCGATTGCCGGTCTCCTCGGGCAGGGGCTCGTAAGCGTCATGATCGCACTAGTGGCAGTGGACTGGACAAGATATGCCCGGGTTGGACGGGGTTCGGTCTTATCGCTAAAAGAGAAGGAATTTGTGGAATCCGCAAGATCGCTTGGCGAGAGCGACCATTACATCATGGCTCGTCACATACTTCCAAACATCATAGCCCCGATAATCGTCGTGGCAACGCTCGGCATGGCTTATGTGATACTCTCGGCAGCGGCATTGAGCTTTCTTGGTTTTGGTCCGCAGCCTCCGACACCAGAGTGGGGTGCGATGTTAAACGCCGGACGTGTGTACATGCGAACAGAACCGCATCTCACGATCCTTCCTGGACTTGCGATAATGGTGATGGTTCTGGCGTTCAACCTGCTCGGAGACGGGCTCCGGGATGTACTGGACCCAAGAAGGGTGGTGATTGAGTGAATTTACTTGAGATGATCAATCTGAAGACACATTTTCCGACTCCTGACGGTATCGTAAGAGCAGTGGACAGAATCGACCTCTCGATAAGGGAGAAGGAGACGTTCGGCTTGATCGGCGAGACCGGATGTGGAAAGACGGTGCTTGGACTTACGATCATGCGCCTTCTGCCCCCGAGTGCAGCGGTGGAAGGGAAGATCATATACAAGGGAAAGAATCTCCTCGAAGTGAGCGAGCCAGAGATGAGGGGAGTTAGGGGGGAAGAGATTGCAATGATCCTTCAGAACCCGACAACTTCCTTAAATCCTGTCTTAAGAGTTGGAGAGCAGATTGCAGAGGCGATCAGACTTCATCAGGGACTGAATAAACGAGATGCAAAGGAGAAAGCGATCGAGATGCTTGGTTCTGTTAGGATCTCATCGCCATCTAGGCGGACGAGTGAATATCCGCACGAGTTCAGCGGTGGGATGAAGCAGCGCGTGATGATTGCGATGGGGCTTGCATGTGATCCCTCACTCATCATCGCAGACGAACCAACAAAAGGACTCGATGTCACGATAAAGGCGCAGATTATCGAACTTATAACGAAGGTGACCGAAGAGAAAGCAATGCTTCTCATAACCCATGATCTCGGCGTTGCAATGGAGTTGTGTGACCGAATCGCGCTCATGTATGCGGGAGAACTGGTGGAATATGCGACCGCAAGGGAGATCTTTGATGACCCGCTCCATCCCTACACCAGAGGTTTCCTTGGCTCGCTCCCGAATCGGGGGCTTGTGCCGATACATGGCATGAGCCCTTCTTTGATCGATCTTCCCCGTGGGTGCAGATTTCATCCGAGGTGCAAACATGCAACAGAGGCGTGCAGACGAAAACATCCGGATATGGTTGAGGTCGAAGCCGGGCATTTCGTGAGGTGTTTTGATGCTTGAGGTTGATGGACTGACAAAGTACTTTTCATCTGGAATGATACAAAAACGGCGTGTTAAGGCGGTTGATGGCGTCTCATTTCGTATCGAGAAGGGCGAGACACTGGGACTTGTTGGGGAGAGCGGATGCGGAAAGACGACTATTGGCAGATTGGTCCTGCGATTGATCGAGCCGACCGGTGGGAGGGTGCTATTCGATGGTATCGATGTATTTTCACTGAAAAAGAGAGAACTCCGGAAGATCAGACCGAGAATGCAGATGATCTTTCAGGATCCTGATTCCTCACTCAACCCGAGGATGAAGATCAGGACCGGCATCGCAGAACCATTGAAACTGCACGGCGCAATCCCAAAGGATGAACAGGAGCAGAAGATTTCAGAACTGATCGAGACCGTGGGACTGAGTCCAGAACATATCAATCGGTATCCTTATCAGCTGAGTGGCGGTCAGAATCAGCGTGTCGTGCTTGCAAGGATTCTTGCTATGAATCCAGACCTGATCATCGCTGATGAGCCCACATCCTCGCTGGACGTCTCGGTTCAGGCGCAGATCCTGAATCTGATGAAGGATCTGCAAAAGAAGTTTGATCACACATGTCTCTTCATCTCCCATGATCTCGATGTCGTCCGGATCATGGCTGACCAGATCGCGGTCATGTATCTCGGGAAGCTCGTTGAGATCGGAGATGCCAGTGATATATTCAACTCTGCAAGGCACCCGTATACACAGGCACTCCTCTCTGCAGCAACCAGACTGGAGCCCTGGGCTATAGAGAGGAAACGGATACTACTTAAAGGAGAGACCCCAAGTCCGATCGATGTGCCCAGAGGGTGCAGGTTTCATACGCGGTGTCCGCGAAAAATGGAGAGGTGTGTTACCGAGGAGCCGGAACTGGTTGAGGCTGGGAAGGGGCATTGTGTGGCATGCCATCTGGCATGAGAGATCTCAGTGTTTGATCTATCCGATATTTTGGTGACTTTGCTCCGAAAATAGTCATGCCGCCAAGATAACCTCGGAGAATTACGGGTGACTAATGCTTTCAATTAGGATTAAGTCCACTAAACTGCCCAGTTTGCATCTCTAAATATGTCATATCACAAGAATAAATCTTTAAAGTATGCACCACCCTCGGAAGGGGTTATTTGCATCAGCTCAAGATAACCCAGTTATATATCGACGATATGGGAAAATAACCGCTATCCAGTAGATGATTCAACTTTCCGAACACTGTAGCCCAGTTTCTCCAGCTCTCGAATCATTGAATACTTTCTCGCCTCAGACTTTCGGTTTCGAGCAGTTTAGAGCTCACGAGCTCCTTGTAGGATTCACCACTGGACAAGATGTGGTAGACTGCACTGAGAATTCTATGACGGAATCGCGACTGCTGCCCTCTTACCTCCACGCACGTATTAGCGGTGATATGGTATTTTGCGGCGAGAAAAGCGCCTTTTGTCCTCGAGGCTACCCAGGCTGCCTCTACCAGCGTGGTTTTAAGATAATCACCGATTTTCGCAGGCTGTTTAACCGTCA
>DTYY01000093.1 GCA_012961645.1 Methanosarcinales archaeon
TGCACCTGCTTCTTTTGCAAGACTGCGGGTATCATCAGTGCTGTGACCATCGACCACCAGCACCCGGTAACCAGCAGACACAAAACTCTTCACGATGTCAGAGATCGTCTCTGCCTCGTTGAGCGTGGGCACAAGCACGCGGACATCATCGCAAACACGACCCATCATGTTATTTTTATCGGGGTCTTAATCTCCCTTACTCGCGTGAGGGTGACCTCGAGGATACCGTTGCGGCAGCTTGCGGTAGCACTTGTCGGGTCAACTCGTGCCGGAAGTTCTATGGTCTCTTTGTATGTACGATCTTCGATATGCACCCGTATCACAAGTGTGTTTTCGGTTGCGTCGAGTGATATATTCTCCTTTTCGACATCTGGCAGCTCTGCAACCACCTGCACGCAATCATCCATCTCAAAGACCTCAAGCAGCGGTTTTTGCCCCGGATAATCCGAAGTATCTGCCACGGGACAACACCCAAACTCAAAAATCTCAGGTTCCTCCCCTGGTCGCTTTGTTATGGAAAATCCATACATCGCCGGGATGCCGTTGCCGATATCCTCGATCTGTTCGATCAAATCTTCGATCATCGCATCGAAAATATCGAAATCGATGGGCGCATCGTCAGAACTTCTTTTCCGTCTCATGTAAAATCACTCACGGCATCTTTGGTTGCTATCATAAAAAGGTTACCGTTCGATCAGCGTGAATACACACATCTCTTCAGGATTACGTTTTTCCTTGCAGAGATATGTTTTGCGGTAGATACTTGAGGACAACCCTGCAAGAAAACCTCGAATAAAATTACAGCTATCCTCATCAGCGTTTAGCTCGAAGACCGATTTCAGTGTCACAACAAATTTATCATCTTTCTCGATCTCCATCTTTGTGAACCAGTCCGAAAACATCATGCTGCTCAGAATATTCTTGAAGATGGCGTCCTGATCGAGATTTTTTGGTATGTTCATCCGACTGTAATATTTTTCTGCGAGTTGTTTGCCAAAATTGTACAGGATTCCTTCACTCCCCTTGCCGATCACATCAACGAGTGAATTCATCAGCAACACCAGATCATCAGCCCTCGGATAGATCGGGATGTTGACTGTATCATTCCATTTCATGCTATCTGATATCATCCTATAACCTCATAACTCTTTTGACCTCTTCGACAACATGCTGCAGTTCGAGCAGTACCAGCCCGACGTTGGCATCCGGATCAAGCAGTGCCAGCAGCGAAGCATCATTCAAATTGAACACGACAACGATGCCTTCACCGGTATAGATGGTGGCGTGATCGAATGGAGGCAAGCCAAGGTTATGAACCGATCTGTTTGCCAGCCCGACGAGTGATGCGCTGATCGCATGTACGATCTGTGTATCATAAGAGTGGTCACGGAACCGATCCGCGATCTTAAGACCGTCTGCGGATGATATGACAGTTCCACGTACGCATTCGAGACGGGAGCTGATATCCGCAAGAATTGCGTTCAATTGATCGATCGTCGTTGGAGACATGGCAACACCATTATCAAATTTCTGAAAACAGGGGAAAACCCTGTAAAACATCAACAGATGTATAAGGAGGCTGTTCCATATAAACCTGTCGGATTATCGCCGGATGCATCTATATTCTAACATAATAGCAATATGACATCGAGACAGGTAGAGTAGCGTATAGAATTCAGACGCAGGGACAAAATTGTAATGGTAAACTGGATATGCAGCAATCGTGAAAAACGTAAAGATGGTGTTTGTACAACTTCGCGGTTGGTCATGTTGTATGTCCATGGTCAGATGGTTCATTTCAGGTTTTTGTTTATATAATATTAAAAATTAA
>DTYY01000094.1 GCA_012961645.1 Methanosarcinales archaeon
GATAAAACAGATAAAAAATCTGTTGCCGATATTTTACAGAGATATATTACCGTGCTGCTCGGTGCGGCAGGTTTATCGGCGATCATCGAGTGTGGTGCCAGCCGGAACTCGTGTGCATGCAGGATACGCTGGCAGATCTGGCAGAGGGGACTGATTGGTCGGGCGTTCCGGCGCCAGTGTCCACCCCTGTGCCAGCGCCGCCGATGAAAGGGGGTGCACCGTTTACGCCTGGTGATGTGGCGTCTTCTGCCAATATCACCGATGTGACTTACACCGCGCGGGAAGTGGTCGAGACAGGCGCCACGGCAGCCGGCACGCCCACACCGATCGACACGCTGCCGCTAACAGAATCGATGCCCATAACATCACCCTTCTCCCATGGTGGCGATATGGGCGCATCCTCAATCGATCTCTCGCAGGTGCTCGGAGCCCATCCTGGCGTGTGTTTCTTACTCGGATGCATATTTATTGTGACAATCCTCATGCTGCTCGAATACCGCAGGAGATGAGCTTCTGGGCGCAATAGTTTATGATATTAGCGGTATCAAATAGATTCGGTTGAGGTGATTTTTCATGATCAGGACGTTCATTGCTGTTGACCTGCCAGAAGCTTTTGTTGACACAGTCGCAGATGTCCAGCAGGAATTCAGAGGCATAAATATAAAACTCGTGGATCCGAAGCAAGTCCACATCACGATGAAATTTCTTGGCGATGTGCCAGAGAAGAGCATCCCTGATATCGGAGATGCGCTTTCTGGTATCGAGTGCGAGTCATTCGCTGCAAAGGTTCATGGAGTCGGCGCATTCCCGAAACCAAGTTATGCACGGGTGGTATATGTTGGCGCAAGTCCAGAAGATGCGTTTAATAGATTGTATACAGAAGTGGAACGAGTGTTAAAACCACTCGGATTTAAGAGAGAGAAGCGTGCGTTCACCCCACATGCAACCCTTGCAAGGGTAAAAAACATCTCAAAGGACCAGCGAATAAAACTCGCCGACATCATAAGCCGTCAATCAGCGATTGAGGTCGGGACGATGACTGTGGACATTCTCAAACTGAAGAAAAGTACGCTTGCGCCGAAAGGCGCGATCTATGAGACACTTAAGGAAGTGTGTCTATGAGCGAAGGAACAATTTATGTGGTGAAGACCACTGCGAATCAGGAACGTTCGGTTGCGAATGTGCTTGAGCAGGTTGCGCGAAGAGAGAATTTTGATGTGCGTTCGATCCTTGCGCCCGATGAACTGCGCGGTTACCTGCTGGTCGAGGCAGGCGAATATGACGAACTCAATCGGGCGGTTCAGATGGTGCCCCATGCCAGATCGCTGATACAGGGTGCCGCTCACATCGAGGAAGTGGAGCACTTTCTAACGCCGAAACCAACCGTTACCGGCATATCAGTCGATGATATTGTGGAACTCATATCAGGACCGTTTAAGGGAGAGAAAGCAAGGGTAAAACGGGTTGACGAGACGCGTGAAGAGATCACAGTCGAGTTATTCGAGGCGATGGTTCCGATACCGGTGACCATCCGCGGTGACCATGTCAGGATACTGAAACGCGAAGACGGGTGAGTTCTGACTATCGGTGCGCGAAATAAGCAACGACCAACCGATTCCTAACATCGACGCTATCGATGCGCACGAAACCGAACCGCTCGAACTGAACAATATTCCCAAGCTCGGATGCTATGGCTGCTTCGCCGACACCCTCATACACCCGGTCAGGCGCACGCACCACGACCCTGAAATAGTCATCCTGCCCATCAGGCACCCAGTGGACGATCCGATGTCGTGGCTTCTCCTCGATTGCACACCACTCCTGAGCGGCGGTGCCGATGCGCTTCACGGTCGGTGTAGGCAGCTTTGTATCCACGATCTCGATGTCGTAGAGGTTCTTCAGCCGCAAACGATCACCCGGTTCCAGACTCTCGAGATCCTCGCCGCACATAAATACTCTTGAACCGGCTGGTATCTCTCGCAGATCGTCCCTATCCGGATGCCGTTTCGGTGTTGCGACCATCTCGACAGCGTCTATGATCTCCACTGAAACCGGGTCCCACACGAAGAAATACCTGCTTGAAACCGGATCGATGACTTTTCGGTTGATGGCATACAGGTTGTCGAGGCTGAGGCTGATGTCGGTCTCGCCGACGCCGAGATCGATCATGAACTTCCGGATCGCAACAGATGTTATACCTCGTTTCCTGAGTGCCCGAAGCGTCGGGACGCGTGGATCGTCCCAGCCGGTGTACGTACCGTCTGAAATCGCCCTGAAAATCGCGCTTGTGCTGAATTTTCCGAATTCATGGATCTTCATCCTGCCCCAGTGCAGGGTTTTCGGGTACTGCCAGCCCAGATAATCGTAGATGTATCGCTGCCTAAGCTCGCTGTCCATCAGGTCCTTGCCGCGTATGATGTGCGTAATCCCGAGAAGATGATCCTCGACCGCGGATTCAAAATCGAGCAGGGGCCATACACAAAACCGGTCCCTTATCTCGGGGCGGGGGTGGGGGGTCTCAACGATCCGAAATGCAGCCCAGTCACGCAGCGCAGGATCTCTGTGCCTGATATCAGTCTTGATGCGCAGCACCGCCTCACCCTCGGTATACTCTCTATTGAGCATACGCTTCCAGCATTCGAGATTCGTACCGACTTCGGCGGTCCGATGGGGGCACGCCTCACCGGCATCCTTGCACCGCTTGAATTCGTCCCTCTTACAGAAGCAAACATAAGCCTTGCCAAGCAGGATGAGTTTCTCGGCATATTCATAGTATTTTGGGATGTGGTCGCTTGCATACACCACACGGTCAGGAACCGCGTCAAGATACTCGCAGTCCTCGAGATACCACAGATAAGCCTCGAGCATCGGCGGCTTTGTCTTTGGGTCGGTGTCATCGAACCGCAGCACAAACTCGCCACCGTGCCTGCGCGCATACTCGGCGTTCACAACGATGCCACGCACGCTTCCAAGTGTTGCTGGACCGTTTGGGTTTGGTGCGAACCTGAGCACCACCTTCTCCCCCTCACCAACTTCGAGATCAGGGAGTCCTGTGCTCGGCTCTCTTCGCTCACCGATCTCCTCGATCAGTTCGGGTGCAATCTCACTTAA
>DTYY01000095.1 GCA_012961645.1 Methanosarcinales archaeon
GACCAGGAGTCTCTCTTGTTACCCCGAGCGTGCTCATAGCATCCTGCAGCGCATCAGAGATATCGATTGCGCATGGATCGTCAACAAGCCCGATTTCAATGTATGGATCGACTCCTGCAAGTTCAAGCCTTTTGAGCAGATCAGAGGTCACATCGAATGTGTGCAGCGTCGATACGAACATCTCCGGCTGATTCAGGTATGGCATCATCCCCCAGTCCATCTTGATCCTGCTTGCCATGGGATACGTATTGAAATCGCTATCGGTCACATTCGAAACATTGCGTGCCTCACCAAAGTCAAATGAGAGAACAACACCGGTTCCGTTATTGAGCGCGCTATTCCAGACGATGTATATCCCGGCAGCGTTCTCGACTGCATCCTCATCATGTGCAGGCATATTCTTTGCAAACATGCTCCGCTTCCCGACGGTCGTATCCAGCATAACCTGCAGCGCATCGTCCTTGCACCAGACCGGGCATGAGATCACCACGTACTTCTCGCCATCACCCAGCGGGTACTCTTTCTGCAGATAATCTCCAAGCATATAACCTGACGTCATCCCTGGGCAGAGATGATTGTGAAATTCCATACACTTCAGGAAATCGTACGGTGCGCCATAGCCCCACGCATTCGCAATGCCAACTATCGTGAACGCGTCTGATCCAAGCGCGTCAGAAATTGCGTTCCAGCCATCGCTGGTCGTCGCGTTCTCTCCGTCGATATTTACCTTCGTTGTGGTGAATGCTCCACCACTGTAAACTGCGTAAACACAGTCCTTTGTCTCATTATCAAAGATTGCAAACCAGAGCGGGCTATTTACAGATCTGTGAACCGTTAATAAGTTCCCGTCTCCGATGGAACAACCCGTTCCCTCCCGGATTGTTGCAATGCACCCCTCTGTTGTCTCTCCATCAACCTTCACGTATCCGGCATCGGTCAGAACACAGAGACCCGGAGTCTCACTTGTGACCCCGAGCGCATCCATTGCGTCCTGCACCGCACCTGTTATGTCAATCGAACCATCCGCAGCTGCAATTCCAGTGAATCCGGAACAGAGCAGCATTATCAAACCAAGTGCAGATATCGTCTTCATTTCAGTTACCTCCCATAAACATTTCAGCATATTCAACCACTGCAATACATCCAACCCGGGTCTGTGCCATGATACGGTGGCTCTCAGACCAAGTTAGTAACAACTATTCGCAAGTTAATAACACTGTCTGTGCCATGATACGGTGGCTCTCAGACCCAAGCGCCCCTGATATCAGAGTTATATCCGCGATTGGGGCGTAATCTTCCAATCCCATCTGCCAGATAGGACTTTTCTCTTTTATTCAGACTCGATATTATATTTATCACCTCTCGGTGTATATCCCATCCCCTTTCATCGCGTAGTGCTCCTCACCAGCGCACGGAATGCAGACTGGCTTGCCGTCCACAATTCTCGCACGAGTCTCCATCACGTTCTCGCCGCAGATGGAACACCTGAGAGATGCGAATATCGGGGCATATTCAGGAAGTGTTATCGTTTTTCGTTCAATTGTGAAGAGTTCGGAATCGTTGCAATCGAGTAATTCGATCGCCATCTCACTGAAGAGCTGCATCATCCTTGTTCTCTCTTCCAGAGTCGGTTCTTCACGCCGCACAACGATCTTCTCGAAGAGCGCATTCGCTTCGGGATACTTTTCAGCTCGGGATTCTTCAAAATTCGGGTTTAGCGCAATCCTGATCGCATTGCCATCTCTTTTTGAGATGGTCACCGCAGTTTTGCCGTAATCCTTGTATATCAGCGAATTGTTTCCGAAACTGCACCCAGTCACGACCTGAATGCCATCACTGAAGCAATTGTTGGTCTCAACAATTGCCACGACCTCTTCCATGCCGGTGTTTGTTATTCCAAGCTCACGCATTGCGATGTAGCCTGCTTTGACGCCGTATGCTGCATAGCTGCAGAAATGTCCGTGTAATTCACCGGTCTTTTCGAGGAGCCCCCTAAGGTCTCCTTTTTTTAGTAGTTCTTCGATATCCTCTCTGCATGAAGTTCCATTTATATGATCACCTTCTATTTCTTTCAAACCACCCGATCTTCGCGTCCCCGATCGCATCGATTCCGGAAGAGTAGGGTTTTATATCGATCAGTGGTGTTTTATCGAGTGCATCAATTCCTTTGATCCTTAAAACACTCCCTTTCCGCTCAATCAATTCGGTGACCTGGAATCCAATCGGATTGGGTCTGTTTGGGGATCGTGTCGCAAACACCCCGTGAATATCGGTATCAAACGGGTTATGTGTCTGTAAAACACGATTATCCGCTCCATCGAGCCAGTAAAGAAGTATAAGATGGGAACATTGATCGATGTCCTTCAGCCCATCTTCATACTCCTTGAAGATCTCTATCTCGCAGGTTTCAATGGATGATCTTCCCTGAAACGGGGTATCCCATGTTGTTCTGTATGGTGTGTGGATGATCCCGATTGGTTTCAGTTCCATCATACCTCCGCTTTTTCACGCTGCTCCGGTCATACGATCACCTCACAATCAGTCCATGTCGCAGGTATTCCCTCGCTGTATGTATCGAGATCGAATAGTTCTCCATTGGAGATGTCCAGAATGCTGGTAGCTCCGACTGATCCGGTTATCTCAAAGTTGACCGTTGCAAGTGACCCTGATCCGGTCACCGTGCTCTCAGAAGGAAGATCGAACAGTACCCTGATCGTATCCGCATCCATGAAACGCCAGTCAGATATCGGTACCGTTGTGCCGCCTATGTTCCCGTCATGGACATCAGAGACGTTCACAACGCCTGGAACAAACGAGAGATCGAACTGTCCAGAGTCAAGATCGGTGACATTCTCTATGTTTATCGTGGCAACAAAGGTGCCGCCAGAGACAACTTCCTGAGCATTGACCATGACCGGCACTCCGATGGTCACCTCGCAATCGTTCCAGATCGCAGGTATTCCCTCGCTGTATGTATCGAGATCGAAGAGTTCTCCATTGGAGATGTCCAGAACACTTTCGTCTTTGACCGCGCCTGTTATCTCAAAGCTGATCATGGCTATCTGCCCTGATCCGCTCACCCCATCGACTCCAGGGAGATTGAACAGAACGCGAATCGTGTCGGCGTCCAAGAAGTCCCATGAATCGATTGGCACCGTTATGTCGTCGATGTTCCAGTCATGGACATCAGAGACGTTCACAACGCCTGGATCAAACGAGAGATCGAACTGCCCTGAATCGAGGTCGGCTGCATTATAGATGTCTATCGTGACGTCGAATGTACCAGACACGACTTCTGGCGCATTGACACAGACCTGCGTCTTCTGTGCCATCGAGAGTATCACGAGCGCATCGAGTGAGTTGATATCGTCGTCACGATTCGCATCAGCGCGCTCGATATCAGGCGGCATGCTCCCGACCGCCATTCGGAGCGCAAGCAGTGAATCCGCTGTGTTGATCCTGCCATCACTGTTCACATCACCGACCATGCTACAGCCTGCCGATGCCTGCGCACCAAATACTGCAAGAGGTATCAGCGCGCAGCAGATTATACATATTGCCTTCATTGTTATACTTCCATCATTGCCCCATTCTGTTTTTGCATTTTTGTTGTAATTTTAACTCAGTACTTCCGAAACTACCGAGTTCCGAACACAATTCCCAGCCACACCACCATC
>DTYY01000096.1 GCA_012961645.1 Methanosarcinales archaeon
TGAAGAACAGTTCAAAGGGGGTTTATGCGAGCGGGAGTGTGGGGAGTGGGGAGTGGGGGTTAGTGTGGTAAAAAGAGTTTGGAAACCCGCTCGCACGGATATCACTACAATGCAGGGCTATATAAACCTTCCGGTTCAACAATTATATAGTTAGACTAAAAATATTAACAATTGGAATAATATACGCCGCACTGGTCAGCACTTGCGACTTTGGAGTGTATGTTCAAGAGGTAACATCCAAACTCGCATGCCCCGGCTGTCGCGGTGTGCAAGGCTTCGCCGATGCCTACGCATCAAATCTGACAGCCACCGCCAAAACTGGATTGTCTACCCCTAACAACTAAGAATCCGGAAGAACCTTTCTTTCAGAGATACTGTCAACGTCGATAGGTATATATACTATGAAACCAATACACCACAATTTTTGCAGGAATTGCAGGGAAAACGGAATAAGAGGTGGTAGCATGGATATTGGAGAAATATTTGGCGACTCTTTGGAATATCCTTCTAGAGAGCTAAAAAGAGTTGTTGCGCTGGGCATAGTATTTTTATTTTCGATACTGATTATACCAGTCTTTCTACTGCTTGGATATGCACTTAGAATAATAAGAAAAACGATGGAAGGAGAGAATGAACCGCCAGCATTCGATGAGTTGGGCGCGATGTTTGTGGATGGCTTGAAATATTTAGTTGTAGGGATAATATATTTCTTGATACCGTGGATACTGATAGGGATGGGTATAATGTCAGCCATCGCTTCGATCCCTTCTTATGATCTGATGGGGCTCGGTGCATCCACTATTACCATTCTAACCGGGTCAGGATTGTTCTTACTCGGAGTTCTCGTTGCAATAGTCATAACGGTTATTGCGAACATTGGAATTGCGAATATGGCGCATAAAGGCGAACTTGGAGCAGCATTCAGATTCGGTGAGATTTTGAGCATCATTGGATCGATTGGCTGGGGCAAATACATCGTCTGGTATATTGTTCTCATCGTTATAGCAATGTTGTTCTTAGTGGTTGGGGTTCTCGTTCAACTTATCCCGCTTTTAGGAGCCATAGTGTATATTCTGCTGATAGGCCCTTATCTAACAATGTTTCAGTATAGGGCAATCGCTCTAATATACAGAGAGGGGATTTAAGAGAAGGAATTCTTCCACGATTCGTTGGGATATATCACCCCGTCCTCAGTGATGACCGCGGTGATATTCTCCACCGGCGTAGCATCAAATGCGGGATTGTGCACCATGGCACCTGCCGGCGCAAGCATCACATCCCCGATGCGCCGTAGTTCATCAGGATCCCGCTCCTCGATCACAACATCATACTCCAGTCGGACAGGATCGAATGTGGAGATCGGCGCTGCAACATAGAACGGTATATCATGCTCCTTTGCAAGAACTGAATGAGTATACGTCCCGATTTTGTTGAATACCACATCTCTCGTGATCCGATCGGCTCCAACGATCACCCTGTCGATCAACCCCTTCCGCATCATCGAACCTGCAGCAGAATCTGCAATCAGTGTGACAGGTATTCCATCTTGCATCAGTTCCCAGGTGGTGATCCTGCTTCCCTGATTGAGCGGGCGGGTCTCGCATGATACGACAGATATCTCCTTGCCAGCCGCAACCGCCGCCCTGATCACACCGATCGCCGTGCCCACATCCACACACGCCAGTCTACCTGCATTGCAGTGGGTCAGCACCGTGTCTCCGTCCTCCAAGAGCGCCGCACCATGCTTGCTAAGCCGCTTGTTACGCTGCACATCCTCTTTTGCGATTGCAACCGCTTCACGAAGCGCGACTCCCCTTGCCTCATCGATGCGACCGGTGCCCGATTCTCTGACAGCGGCAATAACCCGGTCAACACCCCAAGCGAGGTTGATTGCAGTCGGTCTGGTCTGCTTGATCGTCTCTGCGGCTGCATGGAGATCGTGCATGAACCTCTCAAACGATGTTGTGGTTGTTGTGTTTGTGTGGGTGCTTGTGTGCGCTGCAAGCGCAACCCCATATCCACCAGCAGCACCCAGTGCAGGCGCACCCCTGATGCGAAGCGAACCTATTGCTTCGCAGAGAGAGGGGACGGTCTTACATTCGATGATTCGGTATTCACCTGGCAGCAGGGTCTGGTCGATCAGCGTTATCATGTTGTTATTCCACTCGATGGTTCTCATGGTGGAGTGTGGGACGCGATGCGTGTTAAATCTGATTGAAGCGATTGGTACAAGAGCATCGAAATCGAAAAAGCACAGTAACTGGTGCTGTGACGATCATGATTAGGCCCTTCGCAACGATATGTGATGGATCACTTGCGTGACTGTTACCATCCATACATTCCACAGCAGGATTACCCAGATAGAACAGTAAATTATTTATCCCTTTACGTTATAATCCTTCTATCAGTGGAGTAAGGGGAGGCATCTTTACTTGAATAAACAGAAATCGATCAACAGAATCATTGCGTTGCTCTGCGCCGTGCTGATCGGAATCACGAACATCTACGTAGCACCAATCTATGACGGTACATCCGGTTTTATGGTGCTGTTCGTGCTGATGGTACTCACTGGACTTGCCGTGCCGGTCATATATATGATCCCGAGCCGTGCGGTCAAGTTTGCGGCATACATCTTCCTTGGTTTTTCTGCATACTGGGCTGTGGGTGCTGCAACGAACCTCGAACACACTGGAGACATTTTTGACTCATTCCAGTTCCTGCCGATGGTTATCTTTGCCATGGCAAATGCCATCGTCATTCTAATCGCAATCGTGGATTCACCACGGTATGGATATGGATTTGCAGGGATGGGACTTGCAGTCATGATATATAACGTCACAAGAACATGGAATCTTGATTATGTTGGCGGTAAACCCGATATGCTGCTGTTAACATTCGTTCTGTGCTCATTGATACCATTACTGTGGTGTTATCTGCTTGCAGGCACTGCAAGGAGTCTCAGATTCTCTGCAGCCAATCGATTCTATGCAACGATGAAAACAGGAATCCTAACACTTTCGGTGTTTATGATACTCGCTGCAACGATTGCAATCAGTCAAATTCCGATCATCGACGAATTCTCAGAGGTGGGTGTCTTTATCTCGATGATGGGCGGAGATCTCCTCATACTCTGCTGGTATTACCTCTTAGCGCATGTTGTCCTCGTCATGGTCGTTTTCTTTGCAAATCATCTGATATTAAATGCATTTGACATCGAAAAGACGTTCAAAGATAACGGGGCGGTCATATATCGCAGATTGGCAGCAGAAGATGATGAAGAGATGGAAAACGAATCAGAAAATCCATATAGCCCGATATTAAGTGAGATGAAGAACTTCCAGATCGAACTTAAGAGGGGTGAGTTGAATCGATTGGCTTGTGTGCAGGAAATTGGTAAATTCAGGAATGAACTGGATTTACTCGTCTCAAAGTACGATTATGGATCAAGAGACGATGCAGAAGAGCTTTTGCAACAGATAGAGAAGAATGTGGAGTTTTCGTTCAGATAAATGCTGACAACAGACGATTATCTCAAGATCCTTGAAACATGTACGATCAAAGGGCACGACGACGCCATCATAAGGGCGCTGCGGTACATCGATCTTGGCTATCCGATCATGCTGTACGGTCCACCGGGTAACGGGAAAACAACGATCGCAGAACACCTTTTGACGTATCTTGGCGGAGGAAAGGACACATTTTACGAGATTGAGGGCACGGAAGGGATGAATGAGTACCACATCATCGGCGGTTTCCATCCGCTCTCGATGTCTGGCAACTCGGCACTTGCAGAGCAGTTCGTGTACAAGCATGGAATCGTAGCGAGAGCAATTTCTGATCATAAAAACCTCTTGATCGACGAGTTCACGCGTGCGCCGAGTTCTGCGTACTCAGGTCTCTTTCTGCTGCTGTCGCTCGGCAAACTGCCGCTCGAATACAAGGAAACGACCCTTGTAAAGCCTGATGACTGGATATTGATCACTACCACGAATTTCGGGGACGAAGGGACTTATCGGCTCAGCAATGCGTTGAAAAGGCGGTTTGTACCGATAAAAATCAGCTATCCAAGCAGTTCCACCGAGAGAACGCTGCTTTCTTCGATCACACCCTATCTTGATGAAAAGGTGGTTGAAGGCATACTCACATTCGCAGAGGAGACCAGAGCGATCTGGAAGAAGGATCGTGGAA
>DTYY01000097.1 GCA_012961645.1 Methanosarcinales archaeon
GATTGGACGATAAAATGTAATATTTGACCATCACTAGGTTTTTAGACAGTGTCTACTGCAACGAAAGATATGCAGAGTCCGAAATCTTGGTCGATAAACTTGAGGTGGTGCGCAGTTCACTCAAAGCAGCGGAGCCGATCACAAGAGACGAGATCCTACCGGTAGTCGAAGAGAACATGGCTGCACTACGGATGATGAGTGGTATTGAAGCACAGAAAGAGCGAGGGGTACGGATGTGCGAGCAATTGACTGAATTGCCCGCACATAGCGACATCTAAAATCAAATGAGACGGCTGCCCCTGCGGAGTCATAATATTAAATAACATCACAGATACCAGAGACCATGATGACCCGGATAACAGATCAGGATCGTGCTCTGTTCGAGGCTGGAATCAAGCTTGGCGCCATGTACCACCAGTTTACCGGCTCTCCTGTCAGTCCGAATACCGCAGAGAGCCTGGAACGGGCAATCGAGGGCAGTATATCATTGCAGCCGTATGTTCGGAAGATTTCGGTGTCCATCGATCGTGAAATGGTTAAAAAACGATTGAACGATTTCGGATACTGTGAACTGGACGGCAGAATGCTTACTGTGACCGCAATAATCGAATTTGGCACTGCGGTTGTGTATGCCGGTATGAAATACGATGAGGATGCGGATTATCCGATGATGTTTCTGCAGCGGATCGAGGTGCGATGATGGCATGTACAGGATGTGCGCTTCTATGCGAGGATGTCGAGGTGCAGGATGGTGAGGTGAGACATGCATGCCGTATCGGGACTGCGCACATCCTGAACCGGCAGCAGATCGATCCGATGGTGGATCAGAAGGTGGTGGATATCGATGATGCGATCAGGCACGCTGCTGCCATGCTTGCGGACGCAGAAAGACCAATGTTCCTCGGATTTGGCAATTCCATCACAGAAACACAATCTTCAGGCGTTCGGCTGGCAGAAAAGATCTGTGCAGGCATCGATCCATGCTCGGTTCACACAGGTCTCATCAATGAGATCGTTCACAGCCGGGTCAGGACATGCACGCTGCCAGAGGTGCGGGACCATGCAGACGTGATCATGTTCTGGGGTGCAGATCCGATGAACACGCACCCGAGGCTGCTGTCTGGGTATGCGTACTATCCACGTGGCAAGAACAGGCAGCACGGATGGGAGGAGGACCGCACCGCAATCGCGATCGATGTCCGCAGATCACATACCGCAAGTATCTGCAAAAGTTTTCATAAGATCATTCCTGGTCGCGACACCGAATTTATCGACGGGCTCATACTCGCGCTCCGAAACAAAGTTCCAAAGACGGTTTACGACAGTAAAAAGGTCCTGAAACTTGCAGGCACGCTCAAGAAAGCTGAGTTTGGCGTCATCTTTGCTGGCTCGGAAATGCTTGGATCGGTGCCGTGCGATGCGATAATCCGGCTGATGGACGAACTGAACGAGTTTTCCGATTTCCGGATTCTCTCGCTGTATCATCAGTACAATCTGCGTTCGATCGCTGCTGCCACAAATACCGATACCGCTGTTTCATGCGAGCGCCCGGGAGGCTGCGACCCGACCCGTCTACGCGAGGCTGACTGCTTGCTCTGCGTCGGCTTTGATCTTGCAAACTCACTGCCGCAGGCGCGCGATATCGATGCCAGCATAATTGTGATCGATCCAAACGAGACCCTGACATCTGGTTACGCAGATGTCGTGATTCCGTGTGCATCAGGCGGCGTTGACCTCGCGGGCACTGCGATGCGAATGGACGGCGCCGAGATAGACCTCCCTTGCATCATGAAAAACGGACAGACCGATGCGCTAACACGAATGTCTGATCTAAACATCATGGACCGACTGCTCGAGGCGGTGTGATATGTCAGAGATACGAATTGATCAGTTTCTTGCCGCGCCCGAATGCGAAATTATGATCGTCAGATATCATGACATCTTCCAGACCGAGGCAGCACTGAAACACGGGAAGTTCAGCAAGGAGTATCAGGACTTATCCGCAGTTATCATGCTTGATCCGGCAGATTTGAAGAAGATCGATGCAAGTGACGGCGATCCTGTGAAGATAAGCAATGAATACGGCACCGTTGTCGTTGCTGCGAAGAAATCAGATGGGGAAGATGATACGAGAGCAAGTGAGGGGCATTCCGGAGTCGGGTACATGCCTGCAAGTGTTTGGTCAAATATTCTTGGAAGCGCACCGGTGTCTGCGAAGATGAGCAGGTCACAGCAGAAAATATCCACGATCCGCGAGTTGATCCGGGTTTAAGGGTTGGTGGACTGAACATATCCCGGGCAATCGCTTAATTCTTAATCTGAATATATACTTTTACATAGTTTTAAAACCATCCATATTATGTAAAGGGAGTTTATTTCTGTTTCCGAAAGTCATAAGTCTTTACTTCTGGTGAACTGTAGTCAGCACAATGATCGAGATCAAAAACTTATCCAGAGACTGGAAGGAATTCTCACTACGCATCGATCTGCACGTCAAAAAAGGCGAGTATTTTGTAATTTTGGGACCGACAGCCTCTGGAAAGACGCTGCTGCTCGAATTGATCGCGGGTTTTTATTATTTGGGTGGCGGAAGCATCTCAATCGATGGAAGAGACGTCACCGAACTTCCTCCAGAGCAGAGGGACATTGGATTTGTTTATCAGGATTACTCGCTCTTCCCGCATTTAAACGTGGAAGAGAATATAGAATTCAGCTTGAAACTCAAAAAAATCCCCACCGGTAAGCGGAGGCAGAGAGTGGAAGAGATCATGGGGCTTCTTGGCATATCACAACTGGCAGATCGCTATTCGATCACACTTTCGGGCGGAGAGCAGCAGCGGGTTGCACTTGCGCGGGCGATTGCATCCGAGCCGCGAATACTCCTCCTGGACGAGCCGCTCAGTGCTCTCGACAACCGGACACAGAACCTGCTCAGGGACGAACTCAAGCGGATCCACCACGAGGCAGGGCTGACCACGATCCATGTCACTCACGACCAGACCGAAGCGATGATGCTTGCAGACCGCATCGGAGTGATGATGGACGGCAGCATCGTACAGATAGGAACACCGGAAGAGGTCTTTGGCAAGCCGATCACAGGCGAGGTCGCAAGCTTTGTGGGCGTCGAGAACATCATCGATGGAAGGGTCGTGTCCAACACAAACGGTCTTGCAACCATCGATGCCGGTGGAGGGTGCCTGATCGATGCAATATCGAGTTACACCGAAGGGGACACGGTCCGGATCTGCCTGCGCCCTGAGGATGTCACGATCACGACAGAGAACGATTCGGTCAGGAAGAGCAGCGCAAGGAACTCCTTTTCCGGCGTGATCAATCAGGTCACATTGCTTGGGGCGATGGTTCGCATCGGGATCGACTGCGAATTTCCACTCATGGTTCTGATAACGAAACGGTCAGCAAGCGAGCTTGGACTCGATGTCGGCTCTGATGTCGTCGCTTCGTTCAAGGCAACCGCCGTTCACCTGATAAAAGCATGAGGAGTAGCATTCCGACCACGAGCCCTTCCACCACAGTCTTATCCGAAAAGTCTTCTGAAATAATTGCACATCGTATCAAATGTAATCAAAGAGCGATCGCTGGGCAGGCATCTCTTCTGTTCTGCTGACATAATAGTCTGATTCCACGTCACCGGCATCATCGTCTGGCAGTTCGACGCTACCATATCTGCCGCCTCCGCCAGGATGGATGACCACCCTTCCTTCGCGAAACGCCCTGATCGCATCCACAATCATCCGATCCCCCTCCAGACCCGATACATCAGCATCCACCAGCACAGCGATCTCGCTGCCAGGTTTTTTGATCAGTTTGTTCCATGCACTCTGCACTGTTTTGGTGTACGGGCTCGAATGACCCAGTGCAAGGGCGATGATCTCGGCAAGCGGGATCAAATGGAGATATTCGGGTCGGTGGGAAGGATGTTCAGGCGCTGGAAGGTCAGCGAGTTCGTTTACCCGATCTCGAACGCCTTTTTTGATTCTTGCGCCGCAGGCACATCTCCATTTCTTTATCAGGCATTCCTGGAGTGTATACCGCTTAAAACAGCGTATACATGCAGATTCGTTGTATTTACCCTCTTCGGGAAACATCCCGACATTGAGTACCGGTTTACAACCGTTCTTCCGAAGGATCGCTTTTTTCAGGTTGTCAAACGTGATATCCGGCATCTCGAACCGGTTGAACTCACGGGCGAGTTTGTTGGGCCAGGGAGAGTGAGCATCTGAGTTTGTGAGGAACGTTAAGCGGTGCAGTTCGGAAATTCGGTCTGCATAAGACGAGTCTGCGCTCAAACCAAGTTCAACAAACGAGACATACCCTGCAAGGTCCAGGTAGCAACCTTCAAGCGAATCATGATACGCATACATCGCGGTCCATGGCGTAAAGGCGTGGCACGGTCCGATCAGAGCACCGGCGTCTCTGGCATACTCGGCGATCTCTGCGCCTCCAAGATCCACGTTGGGACGCCCATCGGCATCGATGTCACTGGAGTGTTTCAGGAATCGCTCACGCAACTCCTCTGCTTTTGAGATGGACGGGATGATGAGCAGATGGTGGACCCGGTTGGCACCTTCGATCTCTACTGTGAGCACAAAAGATGTATCATTCAATGAAAATACCCCGTTTGACTCTGGCAATTTCTTGATCGAGTCCATCCATCTCGAGTGAAGGCAATCTCCGGTCCCCACAACATCGATCCCCTTCTTTGCCGCCTCCCGTGCGATGGTCTGCATATTCATCTTGTTGGATGTCGCCATCGAGTATTTTGAGTGTATATGCAGGTCTGCATTGACGTTCATGATCCGATCTTAGATCGGTTGGGCACACTTATATAATGATTCGTCTCCTATTTGATATTCCAGAAACATAAAACCAAAAAATGCAGAAAACACAGGAGAATCAAGATATGTCAGATTTCAGAGTCGTTGTTTCGGACACAAAAACAGGAAAAGCATACCAGATAGAAGTGTCTGGCGCGTCTGCCGGCACATTCATCGGAAAAAGTATCGGCAGCGAGGTCGATGGCAGCGCAGTCGGACTTGCCGGGTACACGCTGAAGATCACAGGTGGATCAGACAAAGGCGGATTTCCGATGCGTAACACGCTTCCAGGGTCCACGCGGAGAAAAATCCTCGTTACCGGAGGATGTGGGTTCCATCCAGTAGAGAGCGGTCTTAGAAAGCGGCGATCGATCAGAGGGTCTGAGATAGCAGGTGATATCGTTCAGATCAACACAAAGATCGCAAACTATGGTTCAACACCGGTAGATTCGCTGCTTGGTGGCGATTCAGACGAGGATTCGGGCGGAGAATCTTAACCGGTATGTTTGACTTCATGAAACTCTTTGGAGACGATCCTTACGAGCGTTTCAGGCGTGGAGTCGCCGCGCATGAGCAGGGGAGGTTGGATGTGGCAGAACGGGAGTATGAACGTGCCATATTCTTAAACCCGTTCGTCGCACAGTTCCATTCAAATCTCGGAGACTTGTTCCACCAGCAGGGCAAACTCGAGGAAGCGAAAGACACTCTCGAGGAAGCGCTGCGCATCGATCCGAAGAACGCAGCCATACACAACAACTACGCCGTGATCATGGAGGAGCTTGGAAAGCTGGATGTGGCAGAGAAATATTTCAAACGTGCGATATTTCTCGATCCCAAGTACGTTCATGCGCGAGTCAATCTTGCAGACCTCCTGCGCAAACGAAACGAGTACGCGAAAGCAGAGATCGAGTACCGCAACATTCTTGACGAGCATCCTGATCACACATACGCGCGCAAGGGCTTTGCAATGATGCTCAAGAATGCTGGCAGATATGACGAAGCGATCCGTGAGTTGTTGATATTGCTGCAGCAGGCGCCCGACGACGCACATCTACACATGTTTCTTGCCATGACATATCATCTGTGTGACCGGCTCACCGATGCAAAGGGTGAATACGATACCAGCCTCCGCCTCGACCCTGATAATCCTGTGACGCACAACAACCTTGCAAGTCTGTTACAGGACCTCAATCAGATACAGGAGGCTGAACGCGAGTACAGAGCAGCGATACAGATCGATCCAAACTACATGCTTGCAAGAGAGAATCTCGCACGGTTGTTATACAAAACAAACAACGAAAACAAGAGTTCTCGCCCATGATAAGCGAATTCCTCTTTCTTGAAGAGGATGCCTCAAAGGATGAAAAAAGTAATTTTGTCACCCTCAAGATCGAAATCAGGCAATTGTTGAAAGATGATTTCAATAGAGAAGTGCTTTCTGAAACCTTGATGGATTTACGAAAAGATCTTACCGGTGATACCCAAAAACGACTTTTTAAACTGTACCAAGATCTTGGTCTGCACAAAGATGCGTTCAAAAAACTGAAGAGCTGGCGTTGGGAGGTCATTTCAAAAGGCATTCTAGAACTGACCCAAATGCAAGTGGCCGAATCGTATGGTTTTATCACCAAATTCATCAACGACAAA
>DTYY01000098.1 GCA_012961645.1 Methanosarcinales archaeon
GTGTGGCTAATGCTATTGATTTTTATGGGGAATTGAGTTCTCAAAGTTGGGATGGAACAGGTGTGAACAGCTTGTATCTGAGAGAACAAGAATAAAAGAAAAACTACTGAAGTCCGGTGAGCATGACTGGCTGGAAGGCTTTGAGAAGATCGATCCAGCATCTGTGGACCTCCTCTCTGTGACCCTCTACTACCCTGAACCAGGGGGTGGCAGCCGATGAAGAGGGATCAACTATCCAATATGACTGCACAGGGCGGGATCATCACAACTGGATTTCTCGATCAGATGAGAGGCGAGACATCAGTTAACCCGCTGGTAAAACCTCAGGCATTCGCCACATTTGGCAGTCCGGCTCCGGAGAGCCAGAAAACCCTGGACGAAAAGATCTCTGATTCCTTTTATAATCTGGTGGAACGGTGGGACTCGATATCCAATTTCTATGATAATATGGATGTATCAGAGGCACGGAGGAGATGGATCATACCTCTCCTGCAGGAACTTGGCTTTGACCCCGACTTCAACCATAAGGATAGGATGGTGGATGGGGACGAGCAACTGAGATTCAGACTCTCCCATCGTGGCTGGGCATCCTCTGATGCGCCGATGATTCACACGGTAGCACCAAAACAGGACCTTGAAACACGATCAGATGATGGAAGAGGAAGTAAACGCAGCCCGCATGACGAATTGCAGACATTTCTCAATGTGAGCAAAGACCACAAATGGGGTATCATAACCAACGGAATCTCCTTTCGTATCCTCAGGGATTTTTTCCACACGACCACAAAGGGATATGTAGAATTTGACATCGAGAACATCCTGCGGGAACGCAGCTACAGCGATTTCCGTGCTTTCTATCGGATGGCTCACGCAAGCCGTTTTCGTGGAGATGATGGCAATGGAAACTACCCGCTTGAGCAGTTTTACAGGGAGAGCGTTACCGCAGGTGAGAAGGTCGGTCAGAACCTCAGGGGCAATGTTAAGAGGGCGATCGAGGTTTTTGGCAATGGTTTTCTCACCCTCGCCCCGGAACTCAAAGAGCAGATGGTCGAGGACGAGGAACTCTGCAACGATTACTACAGCGAGATCTTGAGGGTGATCTATCGTATCCTCTTCCTCCTCTATGCCGAACAGCGGGCGATGCTTCCAACCAGAGGCTCGCTCTACATCGATGAATACAGCATCACACGCCTCCGTGAAATAGCTGAAAGCCGCAAAGGAAACGATGATCACTGCGACCTCTGGGAAGGTCTCAAGATAACTTTCTGGATGCTTGCCGAAGGATGCCCCCCTCTCAACGTATTTGCATACAATGGAAGCCTCTTTGACAGATCCGAGATCCCAAAAATCCGGAAACTGAAGATGAAGAACCACGACCTTCTGGAAGCGATCAGGTGCCTCACGCTCTTTGAAGAAGATCGTATGCAAAAGCGGATCAACTACCTCGATCTCGATGTGGAGGAGATCGGCTCCATCTATGAGAGCCTGCTTGATTTCACACCGAGGGTACTCTCATCAGCGATGGAGATCGATGGCAGACAAATCCCTGCGAACAGATTCTTCCTTGACCCCAGAGGAAGCGCAAGGAAGAGTACAGGCAGCTACTACACAGACAAACGCTTGGTTGATGAACTCATCAAAAGCGCATTAAAACCAGTTGCCGAGAGAAGGATGGCAAAACCAGGGGACAGAGAGGCAGCCATCCTCTCCCTCAGGGTATGCGACCCGGCATGCGGGAGCGGCGCATTCCTCATTGCAGCCACCAATTATCTGGGAAAAGAGCTTGCCAAGGTACGAACCGGGGAGTCCGAACCGTCTGATAATGATATACGACATGCCAGGCGAGACGTGCTGCAGCACTGCATATACGGCGTTGACGTAAACCCCATGGTCGTGGAACTTGCAAAGGTATCACTCTGGATCAATGCTGCTGTAAACGACCTGCCACTCAATTTCCTTGACCATCACATCA